>CAVHKW010000001.1:0-13850 GCA_963636745.1 uncultured Oscillospiraceae bacterium
AACTGCATAATTCGTTATTTTCTTCAATTATGTATTGACATATGTCTTAGCATAATTCATGTGAGGAAACTTATGACGGAGTTGAACGAATTCTATTTTAGAAAATACCTCGAAGGGGTGATAAAAGATTCGGAAAAGAGAGGAGAAAACAAAGCGAAGCAGGCTACTCTCGACAAGATCGAAGCATTGATGAGGAAGAGAGGCTTTCCTGAGACGGAGATCAAAGAGTTTCTTGATGAATACAGCAGGATGTGATCTCTTATATCTCTCTAAATAATAAGTAAAGTAACAAGGGCACTGATGCAGCTGAGAGCTGCCGTAAACGGAAGCGGAAGAGAGAGTAGAGCTGCAATAACTGCGACTACAAAGCCGATAAGTGACGGGAGGAATGATCCTGTCGCCGAGAGTATCGCAGGGAAGGTGAGGGCTGCGAGTGTTACGTAAGGCGCATAGTAAAGAAACGAGCGGAAGAACCTGTTTCGGATTGGTTTCTTTAAGAGAAGAAGAGGGATAACTCTTATCAGATAGGTAACTGCTGCAATTGTTATGATTGCCGTGTAGATATAACTGTCACTCATAAGATTCCTCCAGATTTGTTTCCTTGATGGGGCATAGAGAAGCAAAGAGAGAGGAAACAAGAATTGTGATGATAATCACTCTCATGCCCGATGAAACCTTCGATAGAAGGGAGATTCTGTCGAAAGCGAAGCTTAATGCCATTGAAATAAGAACGGCGGCGAGAATGGCTCTGTTCTCCTTTGCAGGCGGTATGATGATAGCTATGAACATTGCATAGAGCGCAAGAGAGAGGGAAGCTGTAATAACAGGCGGAAGTATCTCTCCCATAACTCCCCCCAGCGCTGTTCCGAGGACCCAGCCCGGGCATGCAACAGACATCGCTCCGACGTTATACATAGGATTCAGGGGATACTTCTGCGTAGCTGCAAGGCCGAATATTTCGTCTGTCACACCGAAGGCGATCAACATTCTCTTCCCCGTACCTGTCTTCGGCGAGAGCCTTACTGCAAGGGCGGCGCTCATTAAAAGGTAGCGCAGGTTTATAACTATCGTTGAAGCGGCAAGGACAAACAAAGAGCCGTTGTCCTTCATTATGTCGATGGCTGCGGCCTGTCCTGCAGAGGTATAATTGAGGGCGCTCATCAGGGCACTCTGATACCACTTCATCCCTATATTCGAAGCACTTATTCCAAGAGTGAAAGAGACGGCAAAGTAGCCTAATGCAACACTTATGCCGTCAATCAACCCTCTTTTGAAGTTTATGAGGTTATCGTTCATCTCTTGAGGGTTATTTTACTACAATGTTGACAAGTTTTCCCGGAACGACGATCTCCTTGACGATCTCCTTTCCGTCTGTCCACTTTCTGACGATTTCGTCTTCCTTTGCCACGGAGAGGATTTCATCCTTCGAGGAATCCCTTCCCATGGTGAGCTTGCTTCTGACCTTACCGTTGATCTGGACGACGATGGTGATCATATCGTCTTTGGTCTTCTCTTCGTCCCATACCGGCCATGGTGCTTTGGAAACACTCGGCTCATGTCCGAGCATCTCCCAGAGCTCTTCCGAGAGATGGGGCGTATAAGGGCTGAGAAGCAGTACAAGGGTTTCGATTACACTCTTCGGGAGCACGTCACACTTACTCAGGGCATTAACAAATACCATCATCTGCGATATCGCGGTATTGAAGTTGAGAGAGGCTGTGTCGAGGGAGACTTTCTTGATTGTCTTATGCATGAGAGAGTCTATCTCCTTATCGGGTTCGATTTCCCTGATTTCCTTCTCCGTTACAAGTTTCCATACCTTTTCGATGAATCTGTATACTCCGATAAAACCTGCAGTAGCCCACGGCTTACTCTCTGTAAGAGGTCCCATGAACATCTCGTACATTCTGACGCTGTCGGCTCCGTAGTCACGGATGTAGTCGTCGGGGTTTATGACGTTCTTGAGGGACTTGCTCATCTTTGCGATGACCTGGGTCAACTCCTCGTTGTCGTCTCCGGCATAATACTTTCCGTTCTTCTCCACGACAAGGTCTGTCGGAACAAGGCTCTTGTTCTTTCTCTGGTAGGCAAAGGAGGTGATCATTCCCTGGTTGACAAGTCTTCTGAAGGGCTCGGGTGTACTTAACTCACCGAGGTCATAAAGCACATGGTGCCAGAAACGTGAGTAGAGAAGGTGGAGTACAGCGTGCTCTGCTCCTCCTACGTAGAGGGAGACCGGCATCCAGTATTCTTCCTTTTCCCTCGAGACGAATCTCTTGCTGTTCTTCGGGTCGATATATCTGAGATAGTACCAGCATGATCCCGCCCACTGCGGCATTGTATTTGTCTCTCTTGTTGCTTTTTCTCCGCATTCGGGGCATGTACAATTGACCCACTCGTCAACCTTGCTCAGCGGGCTGTCTCCCGTGCCGCTCGGCTCGTACTTGCTCACCTGGGGAAGTGTCAGAGGAAGATCCTCTTCCTTGAGAGGGACTATGCCGCACTTTGGACAGTGTACAAGAGGAATCGGCTCTCCCCAGTAGCGCTGGCGGGAGAAGACCCAGTCTCTGAGTTTGTAGTTCACGGCCTTGTGTCCGCATTTATGCTCTTCAAGATACTCCAGTACCTTCTCGATTGCATCCTTTTTGTTCAGCCCGTTAAGCCACTCGGAGTTTACATGCTCTCCGTCCTCCGTCCACGCCTGGGTCTGGACATCGACTTCGCTTCTCAATACTTCCTTGATAGGAAGACCGAAGCGTTTTGCAAACTCCCAGTCTCTTTCGTCATGAGCGGGAACCGCCATGATGGCACCCGTTCCGTATGAAATGAGGACATAGTCGGCAATCCAGATTGGGAGTTTTTCTCCCGAGAGGGGATTTATTGCATAGGAGCCCGAGAAGACACCTGTCTTTTCCTTTGCAAGGTCGGTTCTCTCGAGATCGGACTTATGCTTTACTTCGTCGATGTACTTCTCGACTGCTTCTTTCTGCTGGGGTGTTGTGAGCTTCTCCCTCATCGGGTGCTCGGGGGCGATTACCATATATGTCGCGCCGAAGAGCGTGTCACAGCGTGTTGTATAGACTTCGAGGTAGTCGTCACTCTTTTCAAGCTTGAAAAGAACTGATGCTCCTTCGCTTCTTCCGATCCAGTTGCGCTGCATGGCCTTGACCGATTCCGGCCAGTCAAGGTCGTCAAGGCCCTCAAGGAGTTTATCTGCATAGGCGGTGATTCTGAGCATCCACTGTCTTATGTTCTTCTTCTCGACTTTTGCTCCGCAGCGTTCGCATCTTCCTTCCTTCACCTCTTCATTGGCCAGTCCCGTCTTGCAGCTCGGACACCAGTTGATTGGAGTTGACGCCTCATAAGCGAGGCCCTTTTTATAGAGCTGGAGGAAAATCCACTGTGTCCAGCGGTAGTAGTCTTCGTCACAGGTGCTTATCTCCCTGTCCCAGTCGTACGAGAAGCCGAGAGATTTGATCTGACGGCGGAAGTTCTCGATATTTCTCTGTGTTGTTACATAAGGGTGTGTTCCCGTCTTTATTGCGTAGTTCTCCGCAGGAAGACCGAAGGAGTCGAATCCCATCGGATGGAGAACGTTGTAGCCGTTCATCCTCAGGTATCTTGAATAGATATCGGTTGCAGTATAGCCCTCGGGATGTCCTACATGAAGTCCCGCGCCTGATGGGTATGGAAACATGTCGAGCACGTAAGCTCTCCTGTCTTTGCCGACGCTTTCGTCTTCCGTTGTTTTGAATGTCTTGTTTTCTTCCCAGTATTTCTGCCACTTCGGCTCTATTTTATCAAATGGATATTTGCTCATGCGATGAGTATAACAAGTTGAAGAATAAAATACCATAATCGGACTTACGGCAAAAAGTTATTACAATATTTGAAAACAAACGATTTTTAAAGCTATAATTATATATATGCCATATGAAGAAAGTAATATCAGGACACTATCGAGTATCGAACACATAAGACAGCGTCCCGGAATGTATATCGGAAGGCTGGGTAACGGCAGTCATCCCGATGACGGTATCTATATCCTCCTGAAGGAAGTCATAGACAACTCCATAGATGAATTCATGGAGGGACACGGTTCGAGAATTTCCGTTAAGCGGGAGGAACGTAAATGCTCTGTCAGAGACTACGGCAGAGGTATTCCTTTGAACAAGGTCATCGACTGCGTCTCCATCATCAACACGGGAGCCAAATACGACAATGAAGCCTTCCAGTATTCAGTGGGACTTAACGGTGTCGGCACCAAGGCCGTCAACGCGCTCTCCTCCTTCTTCGAGATAACATCCTTCCGCGACGGGGAATATATGTACGCCTCCTTCAAGCGCGGGGTACTCGAGAAGAAACACAAAGGAAAGACAGAAGAGCCCAACGGAACGCTTGTTTCTTTCATCCCGGATGATGACGAGAGCATATTCGGGGACTATGCATATAATGATGATTTCATTCTCGAGAGACTCTGGAACTATGCATATCTGAATAAGGGTCTTACCCTGGATTACAACAGAAAGGTGATCCGCTCGCAGAACGGACTAATGGATCTTGTCAACAAGACGCTCGGCGACAACGGACTCTATCCCCTTATCTCGTTCAAAAACCAGCACCTTGAGTTTGCCTTTACACATACGGACGGTTACGGCGAAAAGTACCACAGCTATGTCAACGGACAATATACTTCCGACGGAGGAACCCACGAGGCTGCATTCAAGGAAGGTGTGCTCAAGGGAATAAACGAGTACTATCATAAATCCTGGGCCGCCCCCGAGATCAGAGACGGCATAGTTGCAACTGTCGCTATCAAGATAATGAATCCCGTCTTCGAGAGCCAGACGAAGAATAAACTGGGTAACACCGATGTCAGAGGATGGATTGTATCGGAGGTGAAGGAAGCCGTTGTTGATGCCCTTATGAAGAATAAGGAGATTGCAAAGGGGCTGGAAGACAAGATCGTCAACAACGAGCGTGTCCATAAAGAGGAAGCCGCCATCAAGAACGGAGCGAAGGAGAAGTCGAAGAGAGTTGCCATCAACATTCCGAAATTGAAGGAATGCAGGTACCATCTCAACTCATCATCGCAGTCCCACAGAGAAGAGTGCGAGAACTCCATGATCTTCCTCACCGAGGGAGACAGTGCTGCCGGAACGATCACGAAGAGCCGGAATGCAGATACCCAGGCAGTCTTCGCTCTCAGGGGAAAGGTTGCCAATGTATATGGAAAGAAGAGAACCGAGATCTACAACAACGAAGAGCTTTACAACATGATGATCGCCCTCGGAATCGAGGACAGTACCGATAATCTCCGTTACGGCAAGGTCGTTATCGCAACCGATGCCGATGTCGATGGCTTTCATATAAGAATATTGATCATGACATACTTCTTCACATACTTTGAGGATATCATCAACAAGGGCCGCCTCTATATTCTTGAAACCCCGCTCTTCAGGGTCAGGAACAAGAAGGAAAACGTCTACTGCTACTCCGAGAAAGAGAGGGATGAGGCTCTGAAGAAGATTAAAGGTGCGGAGGTGACGAGATTCAAGGGACTGGGTGAGATAAGTCCGTCGGAGTTCAAGGATTTCATAGGGGATAACATCAAGCTTCTTCCCGTTACCTACGAGAACCTTTCCGAGATAAAGAAGGACCTTTCCTTCTATATGGGTGACAACACTCCCACAAGAAGGGAGTTCATAATGGAGAACTTACTTGATGGCTAAAGCAGAACGATTATATAAAGATTATTTTCTGGAGTATGCCTCCTATGTCATCCGTGACAGAGCTATCCCGGAACTCCTGGACGGTTTCAAACCTGTACAGAGAAGAATCATCCACACTCTTCTAAAAATAGATGACGGCAGGTACAACAAGGTTGCAACGGTAGTCGGAGAGACGATGAAATGTCATCCACACGGGGATGCCTCGATACTTGAGGCACTCGTCAACATTGAGAACGACGGTCTTTTCATCGAAGGTCAGGGTAATTTCGGCAACATCCTCACCGGAGACAAGGCAGCAGCCGGACGATATATAGAGTGCCGCCTCAAACCCTTTGCAAAGAAGGTCCTCTACTCTCCCGAGATAACAGAATACGTCGACACGTATGACGGAAGAAACAAGGAGCCTGTTGTCTTCCAGGCGAAGGTTCCCGTTGTGGCGATTACCGGAACAAGCGGTATTGCCGTGGGTATGACAACAAAGATTCTGCCTCATAACATACTTGAAGTCCTGGAGTGCCAGAAGAAGGCCCTGAGAGGTGAGCCTTTCGAGATTTATCCCGACTTTCCGACTGGGGGAATCGTCGATGTCAGCAACTACGACGACGGAAGGGGCTTTGTCACAGTCCGGGCGAGAATCAATGCCACAGACCCGAAGAAGGTGTCGATAGAGGAACTTCCGTATGAAGTTACATCCCCGCAGCTTATAGAGTCCATAAAGAAGGCCGACAGCAAGGGACAGCTCAAGATAGCTTCCATTACGGATTACACAGCAGAGAAGGCGAATATAGAGATCAACTGGCAGAGAGGAGTCTACTCCCAGGATATGATAGACGTGCTCTATGCAACAACAGACTGTCAGAAAAAGATATCGCTCAATCCGCTTGTAATAGTCGACGGCCTTCCGAAGAGCATGGGAATAAGCGAGATGATCACTTTCCACGCACAGCATCTCGTATCTGTTCTCATGAAGGAGCTTGACGTAGAACTCGGTCACCTGAAAGATAAGCTCAGGGCACGAACACTCGAAAGAATATTCATTGAAGAGAGACTTTATAAAAAGATTGAAACCAAAGATACGGCGGAGAAAGTCAACAAGGCTGTCCAGGATGGATTCAAGCCGTTTCTTGCGGAAATCGACAATATCCCGCTCACCCAGGACGACATAGACACGCTCCTGAAAATCCCAATCCGCAGGATCTCCCTCTTCGACATCGAGAAGAACCGTTCCGATATAAGGGAAATAAATGCAGCAATCGATGACTGCAATTACAAGAAAGAACATATCGTCGACTATGCTGAGGAGTATCTTACGGATCTTGAGAACATGTTCGACAGGAATCTCTATGCACGTAAGACGGAGATAGGCTCGATAGAGAAGAAGACAGTTAAGGATGTCGCTGTCCGTAACCTCTCCCTGAGGTATGATCCCGAGACAGGATATCTCGGAACAAGCATCAAGACGGGAGAGAGCCTCTTGAAGGTCAGTCCCTTCGACAAGATCTTCTACATGAAGAACAACGGGGAGTACAGAGTCGTCAACACGGCGGACAAGATCTTTATCGGCAAAGAGGGCATTGCTTATATAAACTACGGAGAGAAGGAGATCATATCGAATGAGATCTTCTCCATCATCTACAGGGAAAAGTATGATGAGAGGAAGATATGGATGATCAAACGTTTCCAGATCCCGGCGTTCGTCATCGACAAAACATATACGACAGTCCCCGAGAATGCAAAGATAAAGAAGATATGCCTCTATAAGAATGCAATTATCGCCGTAAAGTACAAGGAAGGCTTGAAGTATAAGCTAAGGGAAGAGGAGTTCAGGTTTGCAGATTTCAAGATTCTGAAGAGCCCGACGGGCGGCGGAAGCAAACTTACGACAAAGCAGCTTGATAAGCTTACGATCAAGGAGACGAAGGACACAAAGACAACTCTTGAGACCGAGCCTACGCTGTTTGATGGAGTAGATGATGCTAAATAAGGACAACATACTTTACGAGGACAACCACCTCATAATTGTCAACAAGATGCCGGGAGAGCTTGTCCAGGGTGACGAAAGCGGCGACAGAACACTCGCCGACGATGTGAAGGAGTACCTCAGGGTTACATATAACAAGAAAGGGAATGTATACCTCGGTATACCTCACCGTCTGGACCGCCCGACAAGCGGTATCGTAGTGTATGCAAAGACGGAGAAGGCTCTTATAAGGCTCAATGAAATGTTCCGTTCGTCATCAGTCAAAAAGATCTACTGGGCTGTAGTCGACAGAAAACCGCTAAAGAACGAAGGGGAACTTGTCCACTACATAGTCCGTAACAGCGAGACGAATAAGAGCATTGCATATAACAAAGAGGTAAAGGGCTCGAAGATAGCGAGGCTCTCTTATAAGGTACTCGCATCATCCGATAGATATCATCTAATTGAGATTTTCCTTCATACGGGGCGGCACCATCAGATAAGAGCTCAGCTCAAGGCGATAGGCGTCCATATCAAGGGAGATTTGAAATACGGCGCCGAAAGAAGTAACAGCGATGGAGGAATTTCGCTCCACGCCAGAAAGGTGAGCTTTATCCATCCTGTGAAAAAGGAGGAATTGACAGTTACTGCTCCGCCTCCGAAGGATAAACTCTGGTCCTATTTCCTTTCCATAGTCGAGAGTGAGTGAGACAAAAAAAATAGAGCCGGATTTGAAGCCAGCTCATATTGTATATACGGTAAAGGGATGGAGTACCCGATATTTAAATCTATAACTATATAACCACGTTCGGTAGAAACTGTCAACCAAGCAGCCCATTCCTTACGGGGTAAGTGCTTAGTGGTTATTTACTATTTTCCCTCTCTTTTCATCACGGTGAGGCAATTTCTGACAAGAACGGTATATTTTTCTCCGTTCTGTGACAGATGATATTCATCCCGTCTCCTGCAGCCGTCGCAGGAAAGGCCGAGACTGTCGTGCCTGTAACACGAGCGCGATATGAACATCGGGGGCTCATAATGCGTGATGGTGGGCTCGAAAGGCCATTTCCCCGAGAACGAGCTTTTCTCGAACCAAAGGTACCCGGCTTTGATTGACGGGCACTCCTTGAGGAGAAGAGAGAGCGCAAATCTCGAAGAAAGATAGAGGTAAATATCTGCAAAGTAGGTGTATTCAGGGTGCCTGGACGCGAAGTTCAACTGACTTATGTTGTTGAGGCCTATCGTTACATTCTCCTCTCCCTTTACTGCCTCTTCCATTTCTCTGAACTCCCTCTCTTCGTCAAATGTGACGGGAGGGAATGTGAAATAGGTCCTCCCTCCGATTCTCTTTCCGTCTTTCGACCATGGAAGATCTCCCTCGAGTAGAGTTCTATCGGGAAGAAGGAAGCTTCCTTCCACCTTTCCCGGCTCCTCTATTACGGGGCTGATGAACTCTACGTCCCCGAGAGAGGAATAGAGACGTCGTCTGAACTCCTTGATGAGGGACGGCTGAACGAAGGGGTGTGAGAGAGACGTGTTATTTACGAAGGTTAGTTTCTTCAGCGTATACGGGGAGTTTCCGCTCTCCGAAAGTGTCCTCTCGATAAGCGTGGCTATATCTTTTCCACTCTCCGATTCCACTGTATTTACTTCAAATGTGATTGTCTTACCTTTTGCTTCTCCCTCTATGCTGTCAAAGAAGAGTGTAACCTTCATGTCGATGGGTTTACGAAAGAACGGAATGTTTTCATTCGGGAGCTTCTCTCTCTTTGTTGAGTCCGAAATCTTATATATTTCCTTTCCAAGAAGACATTGTTTACCTTCCTTTCTTAATATATAACCCCCCGGTGTTCTTCCTTTTACTGAGGCGGAAAGTTTGAGAGGCGTGAGAAGAGAGTAGTCCTCTTTTACAAAGTACTGGATCCCGTCATGGTTTTCGAGTCTCTCTTCTGTCTCAAGAAAGCAGTCTGTGTTTCTTTCTTCGACAATTTTTCCAAGTGGAAGGCCGAGGTGCCCGGGGTAGCTGACGCTGACAAGGCTCTTTCTGTTCTTCTTATAGTTGAAGTAACCGTCTCCGCTTTTTCTTAAAAACGTTGTATAGAGAGCGTCTTCCTCTTCCTTATCAGGTCTTTTTCCATCCAAGATGGCACGATAGTAGCGTGCACATGCTGCTGTGTATTCCGGACTCTTGAGTCGTCCTTCAACTTTGAGGCTGTCGATTCCGATTCTCTCTAGAGCAGAGACCTCCTCCCTCAGAGCAAGATCCTCCATACTGAAGTAATAGCCCTTCTTCCCGCTCTCTTCGTCTATAAACCATGATCGGCAGATCTGGGCACACTCCCCTTTGTTTGCAGAGCGTCCGCATTTGAGAAAGGAAGCGGAGCATAGTCCCGAGAAGCCGTAGCAAAGCGCCCCGTGTATGAAAACCTTGAGCTCTATATCCCGGCACTCTCGCCTTATTCTCTCAATCTCGGAAAATGTAAGTTCCCTGGAGAGCACAACGCGCTCAAACCCCAGATCCCTCATCTTCTTCACGCCCTCTATCGTGTGTACCGCAAGCTGGGTAGAGCCGTGCATCTTCAAATCGGGGTAGTATCGTTTGATTATCTCGACAAGTCCCAGATCCTGGATGATTATTCCGTCATTGCCGTAGTAGGAGAGTGCATCGAGAAGAGGGATAACACGTTCTACGGAGCTGTCGTCGATGAGAGTGTTGACGGTGACATATATTTTCTTTCCCTTCTCGAGGGAGTAACGTCTTATTTTCGAGAGGTCTTCAAGAGAGAAGTTGACTGCCCCCTTTCTCGCGGAAAATTCCCTGAGGCCGAAATAAACGGCATCGGCTCCGTTGTTGAAAGCGGTCAACGCTCCCGACAGGCTCCCCGCAGGAAGTGCCAGTTCAGTCATTATCGTCTCCTTTGAGCATAATCACAGCCCTGCCTTCCGCTCCATCTGCCTTCACGATAAACGAAGACGGAAGAGAGACTCTTATAAAATGTTCGGTCTCCTTTATTTCAGGAAGAGCATATATTCTCTCATAATCAAGCGTTCCCTTCTTCTGGAGCGGGTTGACTGTGAGATAGAGGCATCCCAGGCTTGTCATATTCTGGAAGAAATGTGTTCCCTCGCTCGGCTCTGCCTGGAGTGATTCGACTCCTGTTTCAACAATTACATGTGCTTTCGAGATCTGCGACCATGTGCAGGGAATTCCAAGCCAGTTGTCGCTTGATCCCAGTCTTCCCGCCGCGACGAGAATATATTCCCTCTCACTTGACGCATTCATCTCTTCGAGTTCCCTAGCCATACTTACCATTTCGCTCGGTTTGAAGCGGTCCTTTTTGAAGATGACCATGTCCGAGAGGTTATCGACCTTACCGTTTCCCATTACCATGTTGGAGAAGATAAGAGCCTTCTTTTCCTCTTCTTCTGTGACGACGACGTCCTCGAATCTGTCCGTTGATGATATCGGCCTCAGCTGCAGTATCGAGAAGTCGGGTCTTCCCGGGTGCTCGGTGTTGACGGCAAACTCTATTTCGACGGGCTCTGCCATGGTTCTTGTTCCGAGCTTCAATATATCATCTATGACCTGTGGAAGCGACAGCATCCCGTATTTGACAACGCCGTTGAAAGTCAGGGTTTTGAAGCCGCTTTCAGACGGGTCTTCCGAGAGAAAACCGTCACTCCGGATCGTACTCATTATCCCTCTTAATGCATTCGGGAATGAAGATGCTGCAGAGAGTGGGAGGTGAACAAGGTTGTCTATATCCTTTTCTGGGTCGAATTTTATGGTTTTGTCGAGTGCGTAGAAATACCTCTGCTGGGAGGCTCTGCCGTTGAGAGATGAAATCGGGATCTGGGGCCTGGCGGGGCAGAAGCGGAAGGAGGAGCCTTCGTCGACCACCGTCTTTCCCATTCCGAAGGCAAGCATACCCAGGCCGTCCTCGGCTGTTCTGTTTCCCTGCGGGTAGTAGTCGAGAGAGCGTGCAACTCCCGAGATGTTGGGGAACCAGTAGTTCTCGTGCCAGGATCCCGTTATCTGCTGGAGCACCACCGCCATCTTCTCCTCTTCCACCGCATGTCCCGTACTCTTCAAATACTCGCGGGCACGTGAGAAATAAGTGGATGCCCAGACAGTTTTAATGGCTCTTAAAAGGTCTTCGAGTCTCTCTTCATCACTTCCCGTATTTGAAATCATGCATGTTTCATATACTCCCGCGAAAGGATAGAAGTGGCTGTCCTCGAGTAGGGAGGAGGATCTGACGGACATTGGGGAATGAATGATTTCAAGGACACGGATCATATCGAGTTTGAAATCCTGAGGCACCTTTGCCTTGAGGAATTTCTCGAGAACCGTATGGTCGTCCACGTCGGTAAAGTCACCCGGCCAGAAGTCGTTGAGAAGGAGAAACTTGTCGAATACTTCCGTTGAAATTGCGATCGTACGCGGGATCGAGAGATAGAGATCGGGATATTTTTCACTTATACGGGATGCCTTCATCTCCGTTGCAAGAAAGGCCAGCCCCCTTCCTTTTCCTCCAAGAGAGCCCTTTCCGAGTCGTGTAAAGAGATAGGTCTCGTCATAGCTCTCCCTCTTGAATTCCGCTATGCTTCCCCTTGTTCTGTCCTTTCTGAATTTCTTGATTGTTTCGTAAATCTTCTCTCTGGTCTTCTCCAAATCCGAGCCGTCACGGTTGGTCGTGATCGGTTTTAGAGTTGTTGCAAGAGAGAAGAGAGACTGTCCCCTCAGCCAGCGTGAGAAGTCGTTACGTTTAACGTGGTAGGCGAAGACGGAGAGAGGAACCTTCATCATCATCTCCTGCAGCTCCTTCATGTTTGTTGCCGTCGAGATAACCTCTCCGTTATCGGGATTGATGAACGAGAATGGTCCGAAGTTATATTTATCTCTGAAATAATGTGCAAGCTCTATGTACCTGTCGGGAGAGAGCTTCCATATGAAGTCTGCGCCACAGCTCTTTGCCTTCTCCCACCCCTCCGGGTCCGTTGATTGTATAAGAACGGGAAGTTCGCTGTTGTCTTTCTTTATCTCGCGCGCAAGATATTCGCCGCCCCACTCACTCCCGTAAGGGGAAGGGAAGGAGAGATCGGTTATGACACCCAGAATATTGTCGCGGTATTTCTTATATATTGCGAGAGCTTCGTCGTATGTGCGCGCAAGTACGATTTTGGGTCTTCCGCGCATTCTCAGCTTCACGCCCCAGTCATTGAGAGCTTCTATGATAGACGCTCTGTTCTGCTTGATGAGAAGGGTATATATTTCAGGAAGGTAGGATGATATGAAGCGGACGGAATCCTCGACAAAGAGAATGACTTCGACATCGGCCTCGGCTGTGTCGTGATCGATGTTGATTGCGTCCTCGATGAGTTTGATCATCGCAAGAAAGAGGGATGGGTTTCCCAGCCAATAGAAAAGATAATCTATGTACGGGCAGTTTTCTCCCTTCAAAACCTTCGCCTTTCTGTGGTCGGGGGAGGGAGAGAGAGCGATGAACGGAAGAGAGGAGTCTCCCTCCTTTACGGCCTTTGCCAGGGCTTCAACTCTCCCCGAGCCCAGATCCAGCATCGATATTACAAGGTCGAAGTGCTGGTTCCTGAGTGCTTCAAGAGCCTCATCTTCGGTGTTTGTGTGCGTTATCTTGGGGGGATTGCTCAAGCCGAGGGCTGTGTATTCCTTATAGAGCTCCTCTTCGACCCTGCCGTCTTCTTCGAGCATGAATCTGTCATAGTCGGAGCATATGAGGAGTACATTATATATGTGACGGAGCATTAAAGAGGAAAAAGGAACCCACGTCTCATCCAGCTGATAGTACATACTTAATTACCGCTTCTCTTCTTGAGGAAGAACAGGATTATAGAGATTATGATGAAGGATGCGGTTATCCAGCCGAGGACGGTTAACACGCTTTCATCCACCCCCACGATCGATATAAGAACAATCATCAATAAAAGAAGCAGGGCGAGAATGCCCAGGGAAATCTTATACAGTCTCTCTATCATCTTTTTCCTCCTCCAACATTATAAGTAATGAGTGAGATGATATCTACAGCGGGATGAAATTTACTTTTTTCATTAACAATAGATAAGTTAATTCTTTATATGTTGAGGAAAAAACAAGAGAAAATCCGTAATGGCAACTAAGG
>CAVHKW010000002.1:0-16769 GCA_963636745.1 uncultured Oscillospiraceae bacterium
TGAGGAAAGAGGATCCTCCTCTCTCTACAGCTGTGAGGAGACAAACCTGTTCATTCGAGATACCTCTTTTAGTCGCTTTCTCGCCTCTGTGACGTGATCTCTCTGGTAGCAAGCTACTTTCTATCAAGAAAAAATCATCTAAGAAAAAGACAAAGCATGTGTATGCGGTGAATCATTCCAAGGCATCAGATGTAATAAGAAAGTATTTGAGTCTACGTTCGACATGGACATCGGAAAAAATAATAGAAGAGCTGGCAAGAGAACTGGAGCCTATCCGTGATAACCGTAATTTTGATCGTAAGCTCGTCCCGAAAGGCGTCCTCCCTTTCACTTACCGCTCTGCTTAAAAAATACCTAAGCATAGATTACAGTCTTTCCCCTTTTAGAACAATCCAGCGGAAGCATGGATAGATGTTTTATTGCATCTTGACGAAGATTTCATTCTCCAAGCAGTACCAGCATTATGATTTTCATACGCGAGCTCGTCAAAATTACTTCAGAGGTAGAAAAAATACCAGAAATACCAGGTTGTTGGAGACAATATGAACCGAATTCCCAGTTAAGAGTGCCGAAACACCGTTTCTGAAAGCCTTAACTTAATGACATTGGGTTATTTATGGTTTTCTCCGACAGTCCTTTGAGACTGTTCTCGAAAATCGGGAGAAGCTCCCTGTTGTTCTCCTCTACACGTTTGAACTCTTCGTCGTAATCCTTTACTCCATAATCAATCATAACTCAGAGTCTTAGATAATAATGCGGCACTAAGGCCGCAATGCAGTGATCGGAATGACATATACTCCATCAGGCCGTTGGTAGGCTGCATTTGTCAACCCGCAAATCACAATCATGAAAGATGGAGCTATTCCCCCCTTGTTCCTGATGTTTTCGCTTACCTTAATAAGGTTTGAAGCGGCTTTGTCTATTTGATTTGCTCCGAGCTTTATTTCTATGGCACACCATCTGCCGTCTTTCAATTCAATTACTGCGTCAAGTTCCCTGTTGTCGTAATCCTGATAATGAAACAAAGAGGCTTCGAGGAATTCCGTATAGATCTTCAAATCTCTTTCAACGAGCGCTTCAAACATAAAGCCGAATGTTTCCAGGTCTCCTATGAGCATATCCGGCGTAAGATTCAAAAGGGCGCATGCTAAAGAGGGATCACAGAAATGCCTCTTTTCTGCCTGTTTTACCCGTATTCGTGATCTGACATTAGTGGAGAACGGCAGTTGGTTATCCAAAAGGAAAAGACGGGAAAATACATTCAGATATGTCGATATCGTATCTTCATCAATCTTTTCACCTTCATTTTCCTTTATGTCATCAAGCAGTTTCTTTTTTGTTGCACTCGTACTTTCATTTCTTGCAAGGGAGCGCAGAAGCAGCTTCATTTTTGAGATATCGTATTGAATGCCGTCAAGCCTCCGGGAGTCATCATAGATTATTGCATCAAGATATGCTTTCGGGAGTACTGAAATATCTTCAATGGGAATATCCAGGTTCCCGGGCCAGCCGCCTCTTACGATGTATGATGCTAAATCTCTCAGACTGACTTCGCCCGTAAGAGTATTTTGGAAAGAACCATTGAAAATTCCGGAAAGAGAAACACTCCCGCTGGAAAAACCCGCCTCATAGAGAGACATAGCTCTCATTCGCAGTCTCCCGATTCTACCTGCTCCGCTGTGCAGGATTCCCTTTCTTCGAGGGGTGGAGGAACCTGTCAGAATAAAAAGACCTTTCTTATTCTGTTTGTCGACTTCATATCTTACGGCATCCCAGATTGAAGGAACTTCCTGCCATTCGTCGATAAGTCTGGGCTTACTGCCTTCAAGAACGGTTTTCACAGAAAGCTCGGCAAGAGATCTGTTCTGGAAATTGTTTATAGGATCTCCGACGAGAAATTCACTCTGTGAATGAAATGATGAAGTCCAGGTCTTACCACACCATTTTGGGCCTTCGATACATATTGCCCCGAAGATGTTTAGGTATTTCTCCACAGTTGCATCAACGAGCCTTGGTCTATAATCTTCGAGATTGGAAATCTTCTCCATGACGGGTCTCCTTATAGAAGAATATATAACCCGTTCGGTGAGATTTTGCAATTCTGTTCGGTGAAATTAAGAGTTTTTATTCGGTGAAATTAGGAGTTTTCATTCGGTGAGATTTCTACTTTTAGAGTAGCAACACCTTGTTGCAGTTTCCAATCACAAAAGGATTAAGAAGTATCTTTTCCCCGATGTGACTCCTACTTCACGCCATATTCGATATCGATAAGAGCTCCATAAGATCTTCTTTCGAGAGCGTCGAGAGTGATATGTTGTCGCTTGAAACAATCTCGTCGGCTAGGTTCTTCTTTGTCTCCTGCATTTTCATTATCTTCTCTTCTATCGTATTCTCTGCAATCATGCGGTAGACTGTGACTCTCTTTGTCTGTCCGATTCTGTGTGCTCTGTCTGTCGCCTGGTTCTGCACGGCTGTGTTCCACCACGGGTCGTAGTGTATTACGATGTCAGCTGCGGTGAGATTGAGGCCGGTTCCGCCTGCCTTGAGCGAGATGAGGAAGATCGGCACTGTGCCGCTGTTGAACGCATCCACGAGTTCGAGTCTCTTTGCTTTCCCCGTCTCTCCGGTAATTTTGTAGTATTCGATACCTTTGTCCTTAAGGTCCTTCTCGAGAAGTTCAAGCATCGATGTGAACTGCGAGAAGAGGAGTATCCTGTGTCCGCCGTCGATAGCTGAACTTATTAAATCCATTACCGCATCACGCTTTGCCGACTCTCCCTTGTAATCAGCAAATACAAGTGACGGGTCACAGCATATCTCGCGGATTTTCATGAGCTCGGCAAGAATCTCGATCTTCTTTTCGTTGTAGTTTTCGTTTCCCTTGAGCATTCCCTTGGCTTTCAGAACTTCCGCTGTATAAAGTTTGAGCTGCTCTCCCTCGAGCGGGGTGACTCTTGTCTCCTCCGTTTTCTCCGGGAGGTCCTTGAGGACATCTGTTTTAAGACGCCTCAATATGAAGGGGCCTGTGAGTTTCTTCAGCCTTCCGGCTGCTTCTTTATCTCCGTTCTTCTCGATCGGTGTGGATAGAAGTCTCTTGAATGATTCCTGACTGAAGAGGAATCCCGGCATGAGATACTCGAAGATCGACCAGAGCTCCGAAAGCCTGTTTTCGATCGGGGTCCCCGTCAGTGCAAGGCGGTGTGATGCCTTTACGGCTCTGACGGCCTTTGCCTGAGCTGTTCCGTAATTCTTTATGAACTGCGCCTCGTCGATTATCTCGAGTGTGAAGTTTGCATCGCTGTAGAGGGCTATATCACGCTTGAGAAGATCGTAGGATGTGATGAGGATATCGTATTTTTCACGGTTTCTTATGATGTTCTCCCTTTCCTTTGTCGTTCCGGTTACCGTCACGGCATTAAGGGATGGCGTGAACTTTCCCACTTCCGCCTTCCAGTTATATACAAGAGATGCCGGTGATACGATGAGTGCATTGATGCTCTTTTTCTCCTCCTTGAGGGCAAGAATAAGAGAGAGTGCCTGGAGTGTCTTTCCCAGTCCCATGTCGTCTGCAAGTATCCCGCCGAACCCGTGATCGAAGAGTACTCTCATCCATCTGTATCCGTCCTTCTGGTAGCTTCTCATCGTCTCGTTGAGAGAGGAGGGGACTTCATAGTCGGACTCTTCTATTGTTTTGAACTCTTTGATGAGTCTCCTCAGCTTCTGTCCGCCTTCGTACGAGACATCCTTCTGTTCCTTAAGAATCTGGTCAAGGTAGAGTGCACGATAGAGGGGAAGGTGCATCCTGCCGTCTGTGAAATCCTTTATCGAGAGACCCGACGAAAGAAAGATATCACACAGGGCATCGAGAGATGTGTCCTCGAGAGATATGAAGTCTCCGTTTTTGAGCCTGTGGAACTTCTTCTTTTTCTTGTAGGACTGAAGTATTTCGACAAGCTCGTCCAACGTCATTCCACTCAAATCGATGGTGAGATTAAGTACGCTGTCGTCATTTTCGTCGATTTCGACGAATGAAGAGACACGGGGCATCTTGCGCACTATCATATTCCTGATTTCGTCGGAAACTTTGACCTCTCCTATTCCCATGAGGAGGGGAAGCTTGTTCTGGAGAAAATCGTATTTCTCGTCATCCGTGGATGCCGCATTCCACCTGTCCTGGCCGTACACCCTGCTCTTGAAGAAGCTGTCAAGAGTAACGGCTGTGTCATTGAGGTAACTCTGATATTCTCCCCTGTTGTATTGGGAATACCATAAAGGATGGACTGTGAGCGTATAACCTTCGTAGTGCATTACAGCACGGCATGTAATGTATTCGCCTTCTTCATCGATGAAGAGGACAATCTTCGGCGCTTCCTTCAGAATGCCGGTGAGCATATCGATGGCGTTGTCTTCGACTCTGCCGTGTCTTTTGAGATCCGGCACCACTCTCTGATAGAAATTGTCCAGGTATTTTCTTCCAACCTTGAAGGAAAACTTTCCGCTGTCGTCCGCCGTGTCCATGAGAGAGCGGGCAGACCCGAGGCTTTTCTTCGGTGTTCTTCTGAATTCGTCCTTTTCAAACCAATAGATGTACTCTCTTCCGCTGTAGCGTCCGGTTATCCTTCCGCTCACATCAACGGCAACGACTTCATTTTTATCGACGACAGGCTCAATGTTGACAACAAGCGACGACTCAGTTTCCCTGAAAGCAAGAATAGGCTTCGAGAAATAAAGAACAGTCGAGTCCTTCATCAAAGAGTAGAATTCATCAAGAAAACGCGATATCTTGATTTCGCTCTTCTTCCATGAGTACCTTGAATAGTAGTTGTTGACGTTTCTGTTGTAGTCGTTTTCTGCAACCTCGATAAGTTTGAGTGCAGCCTCTGCGCGGTCCGTCAGTTCCGCCCTGCTGAAATCGACCGACGTAAGGGTACTGAGCGTGAGGACATCCTTATCCCTTGCTGCCGACAACAGCTTCACGACATCCTTGATTTTGTAGAGCTTTCCTCCTTCGACAGAGACTCTTATCTCAGCCTTGAGACCTCCGTTATCGAGATCGGGGATGACTGTTGTTTCGATATCGACAGGGTATTTTTCTGCACTGTTCTTCTTCTCCTCTACAACCACCTTCTCTTTAATAAAGCTTTCGATGAGGTTTTCGGCCGTTTTGTCCGTGTAGTCTATATAATCCCTGTTTTCTTCGATGAATCTCAAAAGGGAGAAAAGTGCTGCTGTCTTATGAACACAGAGTTCATAGACCCCGTCCTCGTTCAACTTTGTGCTTCTGCAGAGTTCATCAGGCTTTGCGTCGCGTGAGGTGTACCAGCTGTATATTTCCTCGCATGTTATGCCGATTATTCCCTTCCGTCCGAGTTTAATGGTGACATGCCGTCTCTTCCTGTTTTCGTCATCCACCCAGACGGCATATGAGATACATCTTTCCGGTTTTTCCATAACGGCTATGTTCGGACTGTAAATATTCCTGTTTTCAACAATCTTGAGAGCTTTCTTGAGAGTTTCTTTAGTCGGCATGTAGATGTTGAGAGTGTTACCGAAGGAGAGAAAATGAGGCTTTGAGTCATCATTGAACGTAAGGGGGGAATACTTTTCAGCTTTATCTGTTTCTTTTTTCTTCTGCTTTACGTCGTCCGCCGTCACTCCGGTATTGTTTTGTGAAATCGAATAGAGAAGAGCTGCAGCGTGCTTGCAGTATATCGATTTTCTGTGATACTGGCATGTACAGCTTACATTCTCCAGTTCATCGTTTTCTGTGAGTGTTACAGATGTTTTGTATTCGTCGGGAGGGTCAATGACAGATGCGGAGTATGATGTGCTGCCGTCCTCGTTCTTCCGGGAAGTGAGACTTTTGACGCTGCCGTTATCAGAGAGGGATTTACCACGGGTCAATAAAATATTAGTGAAGAAATTTTTCCAGTCGGACATAGTTGAATGGTACATTGTAATTGAAGTAAAGTTCTATCCCTTCAATGAATTTATCTGCCGCGATCGTAAGAAAGAGGAGAATCATGACTTGAAATAAGAAGTTCAAAGGGTTGATTGAATGTGTTAGGATTAAACAATGACAGATTATTTTACAAACCAGTATGTTTCAAAGAGATTGATTAGAGAGTGGAGTGATGAGAGCGGGAATGTCTACTTGTACAGCCCTCTCGGAAAGAAGACGAAAGAAGGAAAACCGGGAGATTTTTTCCACGATAAGATAAGCGGTCTCGCCGAAGATGAGCTTGAATATATCGAAATGCTTGGAGAAGAGCGTGAATCCTTCTGCTTCCTTTCAAGATGTATGAGATTCAATGAACTGAAAGATGAAGATCCGCGAGAGCGTTCGGCAATCCTTTTTTCTTATATGTGTACGCCATCCTATCAGATGTATTCGGAGGGCCTTGACGGCTCGTTGGTGAACTTGAAAGGCTCGAAATCCGGCAGCAACGGCATCCGCAGCGGGAGCTATATATCACGCATTCTTCAAATCATCAATTCGGGAGAATTGTCTCTGATGGATCTCTCGTGTGATGTGGTTTATTCGGGTGAGAGAAAATTTCTTCTGCCTTCCTCCCAAGTCAACATCATAAATCCGTATCTGGGGGAAAATCTCACCGGGGACTATGTAAATCTCAATCCTTTCATACTCAAAGGTGCTTTCTTCATAATTCCGGTGCGTTCTGATAGAGCCTGTATCATTTATGATAAGTCTGTCTACAAACTTCTCGGCCCTATCCAGATCCTTACAGATGACGAAGTGGATATAATCAATATGGTCGGACTTTACAACGGCGGTGCCGACTGGGGTGTGATATGTTCGAAGGGAGACGAAGAATATGTTGACTCATTGATGGAGAGAATGGGGGGGAAACCGCGGAGAAAGGATATATACTCCCGTCTCGACACCTATCCATTCTCTACGTCTCTTTCAATCTTCCGTTTCTATGCTGATGCCGTTAAGAAGAGGGAGAAGAATATCGCATCCCCGATACGAAAGCTTGCATCCAAACTCGAAGAGTACGATAAGAAGGAAATGAAGGTTATTACGGCAGCGAATTATGAGCGGAAGATGCATGAACGGTATCTTTTTGCAAAGTCTTTGGTTTCAAGATAATGATGAAAGGCTATAATTGAACAATGCTCAGGATATATTACGGAGAGCCCGAACAGGATAATTACATATTCAATCCCGATGCCTGTTTCGACAACACCTATGAGGACGAGTGGATTACCGATGCCGAACAAAAGAGATGATCAGGGATATCGACAGATCTGATGTGGTGTCGGCGGGAATCATCAATAGTCCGTTTCTGGGGGCCATCCCTCCGAGTCGTCTCTCGGGAGGCGGAAAGACGCTGATACTCATGAATTTTGATAATGACCACATATTCAACGCTTCATTCTGAGGTGACAACTCGGCAGAGTGGATTCTCCGCAAGGGAGGGAGAAGAATTTGACTATCAGACCGGGTTATCTGATGAACTTCGGGGATGGCGAATTCGACATCGAAATCGTCAATCTGAATAAAGTGGTCCACTCGAAAAAGGAACTTATAGAGAGTGTTCTCGCTAATGATCTCATTTGAGGAATGAAAGTATGACCGGTAAATATGATGAGAAATATATAACAACAGGGTCCATTATTTCCTTACTGTAAAACGGAATATTACTATTCTCGAAGGGGACAGCGCGACGGGAAAGAGCGAACTGTTGCGTCTTATCGGGTCATATGAGGAGAACGGCGCTTCATCCGGAATTACCATGAAATCTTCTGTCAGATGTACTTCCCGGGAATGTCGACTGGGAGCTGAGACCCGGTTCACTTTCGGGCAATATTATTTTTATTGGCGAGACTGCTTCTTTTCTCTCGACAAAGAAGTTTGCATCTCTCCTCGGAGGCTCTGACAATTATTTCGTCATCATAACACGTGACCCGTTGAAGGCGCTGCCGTACAGCATAGAGGAAATGTTCGGCTTGAGGAGTGTCACATAGTCTGATAAGTACAGACCTTTCAAGCGTGTCCACAATGAAATGCACCGGCTCTATCATCTTGAGAGAAATCTTCCTTTTCAGCATAAGAGGTGAGCACAGAAGATTAAGGCAGTAATGCCGGTTTTGATAAATTTGATTTTATTCTTCCGACTTTTCAGCTATATCTATATAAGAAGCCTGCAACTGTAAGGGGGATATATGAGACTACTGCATACATCTGACTGGCACCTCGGAATAACGCTCGTCGATAAGTCAAGACGCTTTGAAATGGAGGCGTTCTTTTCTTTCCTGATAGATACAATCAACACACATAATGTCGATACCCTCATTATCTCTGGCGATATTTTCGACACCGCCGTACCGAGTAACGAAGCTCAGAACATGTACTACGATTTTCTCAATTCCCTCGGCTCAACATCTTGCCGTGATGTAATAGTCATTGCCGGAAATCATGATTCCCCGAGCCTTATAAGTGCATCGGCGTGCATTCTCAAGAGACTCAATATCCACGTATACAGCACGATTACAGGTCTTGAGCCGCTAGTACTTGAGGGCCGGGGTGTAATACTTCCCATTCCGTTTCCCCGGGACGGTGAGATAAGGCGGTCCTCCCTCGGCGAGACGATAGAAGAGGGTGAGGACAAGCTCAAAGCTGCAATCTCTTCCCTCTACCGTGATATGCTCAAAAAAGCTGAAGATTTGAATCTCCCGCTTCCGATCATTGCCACGGGCCATCTCTCCGTATCATCCGCGTCCGTAGACGGGGAGAAGAACAAGGAGCTCTATCTCGGAGGACTGGGAACTGTCGATACTTCCATATTCTCCGATAAACTCAGTTATGTGGCACTTGGGCACATACATAAGCCGCAGAAACTCAACAATATGGGGACTATCCGTTATTCGGGGTCTCCGATAGCAATGACATTCGAAGAGGCAGCGTACAATAAGAGTGTTGTCATTGCCGAGTGCAACTGGAATGAAGAGACAAAGACAGAAGTTATTGAAGTACCGAAGTCTCTTGATTTGATAACCCTTAAAGGCGACAGCATAAGTATAAAGGAGGAGATTGCAAAGCTCAGAAATGATGGTAGAAAGGGTTGGATTAAGATCATTCTTACATCTCCCGGGGGATCTTCAACAATAAGAAAGGAAGCTGACGAGATACTTAAGGATTCCTCCCTGGAGGTACTTTCGAGTAAGAATGAAGTTGAGGGAATGAGAATAAGGGAGGAGAGTGAAGTCATAAGACCGCTCTCGAGTATGAGCGAGGAGGATCTCTTTCTGGAGCTTCTTAATGAGAGAATGTACACAGACTCAAGAAAAGAAGAAATGATGTCTCTCTTCAGAGAGGTGTTGAGAGAGGTTGAAAAAGGGGGAGAGAATGAAAATTGAGAGCGTTAAATTCGAGAACATAAACAACCTCAAGGGAAAACACGAGATCAACTTTCTCGATAGTGATATAGAAAGTGAGGGGATCTTTCTCATTACCGGTAACACGGGAAGCGGCAAGACAACAATTCTTGATGCCGTCTCTCTTGCGCTTTACGGAAAGACAGCAAGATTCAAGAACATAACACAGAGTGAAAACGAGGTGATGAACAGAGACTCGAAAGTCTGTTCTTCCTCTGTTGTTTTCTCTGAAAAAGGTAAACGATACGAGTCCATATGGTCGCAGAAGAAGTCGAGAAACGACATTCTCCAGGCTCCACAGGTTTCTCTTGCTGTTTTCCCCGAAGGAACTGTTCTTGCTTCAAAGAAAAACGAATGGGAAGACAAGATAGAAGAAATCACGGGACTCGACTGGGAGCGCTTCTCCCGCACCGTCATACTCGGACAGGGAAACTTCGCGGCTTTCATGAAGGCGTCGGAGAATGAGAAGTCAAGAATCCTTGAAAAGATCACCGGAACCGAAAGATACTCCCTCATTTCAAAGAAGATATACGAACTCTGGGGCAGAAAGAAGGATAATGTTACTCTATGGGAGTCGAAACTTAACGGCATAATCCTCCTCTCCTGTGACGAGAAAGCATCTCTTGAAGAAGAAATAAAAGCTCTTGAAGAGAAGAAGGCAGAATTGAAGAAAGAAGAGGGTCTTATCTCCGATGCTCTGGAGTGCAGGAGTCTTGAGAAATCGAATAGGGCATTGGAGGAATCCATTCTCTCTCTCAGTAATGAACTTACCTCACTGGGTGAAGAGAAGAATAAAAAAGAAGAAGCTCTCTCCATCTTTGAAGACGAGAGAAAGAAGAGAGAGGAAGACCTCAGAGAAATCGACATAATTGACGCTAAAAACAACGAGAAAGCCCTCTCTCTTTCCCGGGAGAGAAATACTCTCAATGAAAGTGAGAAGGAGATCGGGGTGAAAAAGAGAGAGTGTGACGAGAAAAAGAAGAGGCTTCTCGCGCTGTCATCCGCACTCGATAAGGTCTCCTCATACCTCGACGAGAACAGTATCGACGACACTATCCTGGCGGTACTTTCTTCATCCGGTATTCTCATCGAGCAGAGAGAAAAGGTCGAAGAGAAGCTTGGGAGTATCAGGAAGGAAATGGACGATAACAGAGGGGAAATATCGAAAGAGGAGACGAAAAAGGAAAAAGAAGAAGAGCATTTAAAGACAGTCGATTCCACCCTCGAAGATAACACTATTAAGCTGAGGTCCCTCGAGGAAAATAGAGAACATATTCTCTCCGGTAAGATACCAGAGGATCTCGAGGAGGAACTTATCGCTCTCAGGAGTGAGAACACTCTTATGAGAAATATAGAGAGCCTCTCGGAGGAAAGGGGAAAGCTCGAGGAGAATAAGCCGTGTCCCCTATGCGGCTCTGTCGACCATCCATACGTGACTCCCGATTTTCTACGCTCTCATGAGAGGGAGAAGACAATACTATCAGAGAAGATAAAAGAGGTGGTATTACTTCAGGAAGCTTATAAGAAGAATGAAGAAAGCATCCGTAAAATTAATGACAGCATAAATAAGGAGAAAATAGAAAGAGAGAAGGCTTCATCCCTTCTCGGTACCACACTCAAGAGCCTTGAGGCTCTCAAGGAAACCCAGAAGAGGCTCCAGTGTGATTACG
Source organism: uncultured Oscillospiraceae bacterium (assembly GCA_963636745.1). Taxonomy (GTDB): domain Bacteria; phylum Spirochaetota; class Spirochaetia; order Sphaerochaetales; family Sphaerochaetaceae; genus Ornithospirochaeta. The sequence continues at coordinate 11,073 of CAVHKW010000002.1, forward strand.
ATAATGCTGCAGGCGAAAGAGAAGAGCTTGATTCAAGACTGAGGGAGATTTTCTCTCCGTTCAACACTGACGATATCTCCGCTCTCAAGAAGAGGGCTGCGCTCTACTCGGAGAAGAAGGATGAGAGGGTTAAGCTCTCGAATGAAAAGGCGGCGCTTACGGAAGCTGTCAGCCAGCTTACGTCCTCATTAATTGAAACTGAGAAGGATTACGAAATACGACGCTCTTCTTATAATGAGGCGCTCGAAGAGCATAAGAGAAGCATCTTTAAGCGTAACGAAAGGTTTGAGGGACGAACAGAAGACGAGAGAGATGCACTTGAAAGAAAACAAAAGACATTGAAGAGAGACCTTGATGATACCCTTTCCCTCTTCAACAGGAAAGAGAACACACTCTCTCAAAACAAAGCCCTCCATAAGAACAATGCCGACAAAATCGAACTACTCAAAAGCCGCGACAACCCGTATTTCATCCTTGATGATATTGAAAGCCTGAAGGGAGAGAACGAGAAATCCTTTGAAGAGACGGCGCGGAGTATCGGATCAATAGAAGAGAGACTCAAGAATGACGAGAAAGAGCGTGTAAGGACAGAGAAGATCAAGAAAGAACTCGATAAAGCAAGAGAGGAGTATGCTCTCTGGTCTGATTTGAATGATATAGCGGGCTCTGCTGACGGCAAGAAACTTATGAAGTACGCCCAGAGCTTTACGTTCCGTGAGCTTATAAAGGCTGCGAATATAAGGCTCAGAGATTTCTCCGACAGGTACATCCTGAAGGCAGATAACACAGAAGCATTGAGTTTCAACGTCATAGACCTCGACAACAACAATGAAGAACGGCCTGCTGACGGACTCTCGGGAGGAGAGACGTTCATAACAAGTCTTGCCTTAGCACTCGGCCTCAGCAGCATGAACTCCGCGTCCCTCTCAATTGAGTCATTCTTCCTCGATGAAGGCTTCGGTACTCTTGATCCCCAATACCTTGAAAGAGCAACGGAAGCTCTCCTCAAAATAAGAGAAGACGGAAAAACAATAGGGATAATATCGCACGTGGAGAGCCTTAAGGATGCAATCCCGGTGCAGATAAACGTCAATAACGGCAGTCTGAGCGGGGCAGGGGTAAAGGAGGGGTAAGGCATTCTGTGCCTCTTTTACGTCTCTTTTGTCCTCACTCTTCAACGTTGTTATTCTGCGATATTTGTCCTTTTTTGACTTTGTCCCGAAATATCATAATTTCTGTCCCGAGATATTCTTCCTCAGCACTTTTTAGGTCGAAAATATGTGGTACATTGTCTTTATTGTAGCAAGTGCGGTAGCCAGATAAGTCCCTGAAATGAGAGAGTTAATGATTCTCAGCGCTGTCATCTCTTCGGGGAATAGAATCCGCACCTGCTGATAACAGGAGGACAATATGCATGATCTTGCAAAGGTAACAGTCATCACAGCAATAGAGCCGATAGAGGGTAAGGACAGGATAGTGAAGGCTACAGTCGAGAATTACTCCTCAATCGTCACAAAGGGTTACAAGGTAGGCGACAGGGTAGTCTATGTCTTTTATGATTCCATTCTTCCTGATGACAATCCGGATTTCGAGTTTCTGAGAAAGAGATGCTGGAGCCCAAAGCTCCACGGCTACAGAATTAAGCCCATGAAACTTGGTGGGATTATAAGTGAAGGGCTTGTGCTTCCGCTCTCTGTGCTTCCTGAGGATAAGGAGTACCAACCTGGCGATATCGTAACAGATGATCTCAGGATAAGGCTTTACATACCACCGGAGGATTTCGGTCCGGTGAAAAAGATCGGCGTCTATCCTGTACTTGTCCCCAAGTCCGATGAGGACAACATCGAAAACCTATGGGAAAACTATCCACTCTGGAAAGATGTTGAATTCTATGTGACGGAGAAGGTTGAAGGAACTGCCGGTACATGGATTTACGAGTGTGACGGGGATAGGTTCCGTGTCTTTTCTCATAATTGGGAGATTGAAGACGGAGTCTGGCATGATGCCGCTGCGAACAATGCTCTCAGGGGGAAGATGAGAGACTATTGTGTATCTCATAGAATAGGGAACTTAGTCCTTCAGGGAGAAGTTGTTGCACCGGGAGTGCAGAAGAATATTTACAGCGTCCAATCTCCCGACATCTATATATACGGAATGATGGATCTCCGAGGGAAAAGATATTCATTTTACGAAATGAAGGAGGCTTTGAAGGAGATGTGTGTAAAGATGGTTCCGATTGTCAAAGAGTCGGCATATATGCCTGATACGATAGATGCTATCTTGAAGGAGAGTGACGGTAAGAGCGTTATTAATCCAGGTGTCCCGAGAGAGGGTCTTGTCTGGAGAGCCGTCAAGAATGACAGCGATATTCACTTCAAGGTAAAGAGCAGACCTTACAAGGTGTGGTTCGAGGAACATTGAGATAGAAGAGCGGCTGTAAGCTCATCAGATGTAGCTGCTCTCATTAATCTTGTTAGCTTTGTTGGAAGACACAGCGGGGCCGAAGTCAATTTTCTGCAACTGTGGAAGACGGGATGTCTTTATACGTTGTCAGACGACTGAAGCAACAGAGCTTGTCTTAATGACTGGATTGGTGGAAATGAAGAAAAGAATAAAAGCAAATATTTACACAAAGGGAAAGTTCGGAAGGAGATTCAGAGAGACACTTGATCTTGATAATCCATATCTCTACTCACACGGAAGGTACGCAACAAAGATAACAGCAGAGGACCTTCCTGAAGACTATGTTGAAATCAGGAGCAGGGTATTATGGTACATGACGGGATACATCAAACTATCGGGTGTTGTTGATATGGCCTATAAACCCTCCCTGCTTAACCATATGTTAAAGGATGACTTTATCTATATCTCGTACAAGGAAAATTTAAGAAAGGAGCGAGACAGCTTCGGTCTTGACAGCTTTGTCAATTATGATATCTGTGTATGCGGCTGGAGCATTGTGGATATAGTATTGGGTGCCGAAATCTATTCCGGATACGACACAACTGAAATAAGAGAGCAGATAGAAAAGAAACGCTTATATTTCAGAGATAAATACCGGGAGTTCTACGACCTCGAGGTGAAATTTGATGAGAACATCTTCACTCATTACATGAAGAGTGACTATGTCCCTCAAAAACTACGCTCTCCAAAGCAATGAAACATCTGATATCTTAGAGAATGCCGGGAAAGTACGTGAGAGAGTTGAACCACCTGAAGATTTACTCTTGTTTTCCTCTTCAAATCTTTCCAAAACTCTCTTTTCTTGAGTCTTGGAAAGATGTTGTTCTGCACTCAGAGATATTGAAGATTGATGCGCTGTATCTCAAGATCATGGATTGGTCTTCAATCACAGCTCTTTGTCACAATATCGGCGTATTTCACTTCTCTACTCAATGACGTTAAGAAGCTGGGATGCTGCATCATTCAATGCTTCTCTGCACTCCTTGTTTCCACTTTCTATGTCATCGAGCATAAACCAAAGAACAGCGTCCATTGCTCCCATGTCGGGGAAATGGGTATATGCACGGGAATATGAGAGCTCTTTCAATGCTGCGGCGTAGAAAGGATTTTCCTCTGCATAAGCTTTTACATCATCACGCTCGAGAGCGCTCTTTCTTATCGGGAGGTATCCTGTTTTGAGGGCGAATTGTGTCTGGTTATCTTCATCTAAGAGGTAAGAGAGAAGCTCCAATGCTGCCTTTTCTTTCATCTCTTCCTTTGTAAGAATGGCACAGGTGCTTCCTCCGAGAGCAACAGTCCGGGTTTTGAAATACGGCATCTCTATTGCGCCGATCTCGAATTTTATTTTCTCTTTCAATTTCGATATCCTGCTGCTTGACGAAGCGAGGAAGACAAGGTTTTCCGCGATGAACCTGTTGTCCGCGCTCTCATGACCACCCGGCTGCATTATCGACTTATTGACAAGTGATTTCCAGAATTCGGCAACTTCAACTCCCGACTCATCCTGGAAGACGGGTGTTATCTTTCCCCCGTCGTTTATGACGATATCATTATCGTTTTGATAGAGCATGCTCTTGAAAAGCCATACGGAGTCTGATGTATCGAAAACACTTATTTCACTATCTGCTTTCTGAATAAGTAGTGCAACCTCCATAAATTCATCCCAGGTGCGTGGAGGATTATTCACCAGATCAATTCCGGCATCCTTTATGATATCGGCATTGTAGTAGATAACCATTGTCGAGATGGCATAGGAAAGGGATGAAAGCCTCGAGTTGTAAGAGGCATAGTCGAGAGTGCTCTCCTCGAAGTCGTCATAATCGAAGAGAGCGTCATTATTCTCGAGAATGTAATTACCGTCTTCTCCCGAAAAGAGCTGGGATGCTGCCGTTATTATGATATCGGGTTCATTCCCGTCCGTCTTTGCATTCGAGATCTCTGTCGCACTCTCGCCGTAAGAGCCGGTATAAGTCAACTTGACGTCGATTTCTGGATGAGTCTTATGAAAAGACTTGACGATGGATTTGAATAGTTCGCCGTTCTCTCCGCTTATTGAATACCATACATCAAGTTTTACTTTGTCGTTTTCCTTATCTGCGGATTCTTTGGTTCCTCCGCCGAAGACAGAAGCAACGACAGAGAGTAGAATTAGAATAATCAAAATTGTCTTTTTCATTTCTCATGGATTATGCACAAAAGGAAAAACTCTCTCAAGCTTTTCCACTTCGAAGGAGGAAAATTACAAAACAATTCATCTATGATGATTTGTGTGACCTGAACATCAGGGACAAGTGGGATAATTCTCACTATGACAAAATGAAATAACAAGATAGAATAACAGCTGTAAGAATGACGGGTTCCTTTTTCTTTTATAGAAGATATAACGGTACTACTAAGAAGAAACCAGGGTTTCAATGTTAAAGGTTCGTATACTGGGAGAAATCAAATTATGAGCGCTTATAATCCTCCATTTCACATGACCGACAGGATAACAACACTCGTTGGAGACATCTCTGAAGAAATTGGGAGAATTACACTACTGCACGGAAACACCATTAGAGCTCATCTTCGTAGAACAAACCGCATACGTACAATCCACTCTTCTCTTGCAATCGAACATAATTCTCTTTCACTGGAAGCGGTAACAGCCATCATCGACGGTAAGCATGTACTCGCTAGTCCGAACGAAATCAAAGAAGTACAAAATGCCTATGAAGTATATGAATTAATGTTGGAGTTAAACCCATTGTCAATAGAAGATCTTCTCAGAGCACATAAGATCATGATGGCATCTCTTATACCAGAAAACGGCAGATTCCGAACGGGAGGAGTCGGTGTTTTTGATGGCGACAAGCTCATTCATATAGCCCCTCCGGCACAATATGTCCTGGGACATATTGAAAACCTCTTTCACTGGTATGAAGAATCAGAGCTGCATCCATTGATTAAGAGTGCAGTCTTTCATTATGAATTTGAATTCATTCATCCATTCAGCGACGGTAACGGCCGCATGGGACGAATGTGGCATAGTCTTCTTTTGGGAAAATGGAAAGATGTATTCTTCTGGCTTCCTGTTGAGGAATTAATCCAAACTAGACAAAACGAATACTATGATGCTCTCGCCCTCGCAGACAAAGAGGCGGACTGTTCCGTTTTTGTTGTTCTGATGCTTGATATAATTGCAAAATATGATTAAACCCCCATCTGAGATGGGGAGAATGGAATAAGCAGTAG
>CAVHKW010000003.1:0-36726 GCA_963636745.1 uncultured Oscillospiraceae bacterium
TATTCCTTCCAGTCATAGTCCGTGCTGTCGATGTAGAGGCCTTTGAAGAGTTCTCTTCTTCCCTTGAATATCTGTTCGAGTGTATCTACTGTCAGGGTCTTGCCGAAGCGGCGGGGACGTGAGAGGAAGTAGTAGTAATTCACCCTGTCATTTATAAGATTGTAGATGTATTCGGTCTTGTCGACATAAATACAATCATTACTCCTGATTTCCTCAAATGATGGATTCGATACAGCTATTCTCTTCATAGGCTTATGTTACAACGTTTTTTTTCTTTTCACCAATAGTCAATTATCGAGATTATATCATCTCACGAAAGTACACCCCGATCCCGTCAATCTCTGCCGGCTACATAAGGCCATCTGTTTCCAAAATCGATATAGTCTCGTAGAGCACATCATGTTTGGGTAATATCATTCCAGCGTGAAATGCACGACAGACTTTTAAAATGGTTATTCTACGACATAAATAAAACCGGGATGAATCAATGGGAAAAATTTTACATTCTTCTTTTTGACGCTTTTTCTTTTTTGGTCTATTATAAATATATGTCATATACAGAATTATCAAATCAGTTCACCATAGGGGAAGACGTTTTCTATCCCTCGATAGGGATTTGCTCTGTCATCAATACAGAAGAAAGAAACGGTAGGAACTACCTTAAACTCGGCTCGCAAGATACTGAGGAGATAATTTTACTTCCTGTGGAAAATGCCGTTAATCTCGGACTGAGACACCTTGTGAAAAAAGAAGAGCTCTTCTCCTCTCTTGAAGAGCTGAGAAAGATACAGGATGACGACAAAGAATGGAAACACCGCGTCGAGAAGAACACCGCCCTCTTGAAAGACGGCACCATCCCATCAACATGCAGGGTAATATCTTCACTCTACAGAAGATCGAAGATAAAGGCCCTCCCGAGTGTCGAGAAGAAATTATATGACAAAGCACTCGTTATGCTTGTAGACGAAGCCTCGTCTGTGCTAAAAAAAAGCGAGGAGGAGGTAAGAAAGCTTATCTTTACTTACCTTGAGCGAAGTGCAGAGTTTTGATTTGATTTTAACAAGCGCCGGTAAGAGCACCAGATTCAATTCAAATGAGATCCAATACAGAAAGAAAGAATGCTGTTTAATAAATAAGAAGAGTGTACTCTCTCTTGCCCTCACTCCTTTCCTCTCCTTTGCCTGTCTGAAAAATGTTGTAATTACATACCCCGTGGGATACGAAGAGGAAATCAGGTCCGCTCTCTCAAGCCTGGAAATTTCAGAGAATGTATCTCTTTACTTTGTGGAAGGCGGGAAAAATAGGACACAGTCTGTCAGAAATGCCGCATTGTTTCTATTATCGAAGAATACAACATCGTCTTTTATCGCTGTTCATGACGGGGCGCGTCCATTCGTTAAGAGAGAACTTATTGAGAAAATCCTCGAGAATGCAGAGCGCTATTCCTCGTCTGTTCCAGCAGTTTCAATCGCTGACGCTGTAAAAAGAGCTGATGATAAAGGCTTTATAACAGAGTCCCTCGACAAAAACACCCTAATCCGTGTGCAGACTCCACAGATCTTCGAGAGAGAAAAGTTCCTTTCTCTCTATTCGTCGTTGGACGATGACGCCTCGTACCAGGATGATGCCGAGCCGTTTGTCCTCAACGGCGGAAGGTGCCACATAACAGAAGGGGACGAAGAAAACAGGAAGATAACTTATATGAGCGATATCCAAGACAAAGAGATACGTATCGGATTCGGTAACGACATACACCGCCTCGAAGAAGGACGGAAGCTATACCTGGGAGGAATAGTATTACCACATACAAAAGGTGAAGTTGCACACTCAGACGGCGATGTTCTCATCCATGCCCTAATCGACGCTCTTCTCGGAGCCTCCGCCATGGGTGACATAGGCCACTTCTTCCCTCCCGAGGACAACAAATGGAAAGACAGCGACAGCCGCACTCTCCTCTCCATAATCCTCGGCAGGGTCAATAAGGAAATAATCAACGTCGACTCGACCATAACTCTCGAAGGCTTCAAGCTTGCGCCTTATATTACGAAAATAAGGGAAAGCCTCTGCTCTCTCCTATCAATCGACATATCGAGAATAAACGTCAAGGCAAAGACAAATGAAGGGCTCGACTCACTCGGGCACGGAGACGCCATCAAGGCAGAGGTCGTTGTCCTTCTTAAATGAAAAACCAGCCGACTCTGCGACTGGTCTATCATCGTTATTGCATAGTTTTCTCAGGAAAGGAAATCCTTCCTCTCGGGAGTGAAGATATCGAGAAGAACACCCTCTTCAAGACATACCGCACCGTGGAGGACACCGCTCTCTTTATATGTCGAATCGCCACTCGAGAGAACCATCTTCTTACCGCCGATTTCGAACTCGAACTTACCGCTTATAATATATGAGCACTGCTCATGGATATGAGTGTGTGGTTTTCCGACAGCGCCTTTCTTGAAATGCAGCTCACACACCATTATGTTTTCGCTGTGCGCAAGAACCTTCCTTGTTACGCCGTCTCCTGCAGGAACTGCGGCAATATCTTTCCCAATAAAGAAATTCTCCATTTTTCCTCCTGATATAAAAGCCGGATTTCTCCGGCTAGTAAATCATTTCTTTGCAATAAGCATTGTCTTCGGGTCGAGAGCAACTTTCGCCGGCTTCGGAATATTCTCACCGTGTGCTCTGACGACAGTAAGGTTGACCTTCTCATGGCTGTCATCAAACTTGAGAGCGACAAGAACATCGATGAGCGGGAAATACTTCTCGAGCGTATTGGGTACGCCGTATTCATCGAATGTGACATCGGGACGAACCGGGGAGACTGCAAACCATACCTCGATATTCATCTCTTTGGCAAACTCTTTGATCTTTACAATGTCTTCCTCGCTTGCAACTGTAAGCTTGAAACCGTCAAAGAGAACGGCATCTGCTTTAAAAGCACCGTGGGAGATCAAAGCTGTAAGGGAATCAAGAACCTTCTCGATAGAAACCTGTTCCTGAGAGAAGTTCATGAGAACTCTGTTTGCAAGAATCTGGTTGTACACATCCTGAGCATCATCAAGAGAATTGGACTCAACGATCTCTCTGTATACTTCCTTGTACCAGTTCATAACATGCTCAACGTTTCCGGAGAAGGATACATGGATGACATTCTCACCCTTGAAGAGCTTGTCCGTCGCAATGTGGACGAGACATGCTGTCTTACCGACACCCTTCTTCGAAACGATTACGCCCAGGTTACCCTTACCCAGGCCCCCGTTGATAGACTCTTCAAAAACCCTGAGAGGGCTGACACTATTAAGCTGTTTTAAATCCATATTTAATCCTTAAGAACAGTTTAACACACAGCTGAGGCGCCATGTGTTAATTTTAATTATTTCTGGTTTTTCTTTTCTGCGTACTTCTTCTTCAATTCCTCGGAGACACTCATCGGAACCTTGCCGTACTTTGCAACTTCCATTGTGAACTCCGCCTTACCCTGAGTAAGAGAACGCAGCACAGTTGAATAACCAAACATCTCGGCAAGAGGAACCTCAGCAATGACTGTACATTGATTGTTGTCTTCCGTCGATGAAATAATCATACCTCTTCTCTGGTTGATTGAGCCGAAGATATTTCCCTGGAACTCGCTCGGACCTTCAACCTCAACCTTCATGATAGGCTCAAGAATAACAGGCTTAGCTCTTTCATATGCTTCCTTGAATGCCGCGATTGAAGCAATCTGGAATGCCATATCGGAAGAGTCGACAGGATGCCATGCACCATCGTTGACACATACTTTGACGCCGAGGACGGGGAAGCCGAGAAGTGAGCCCTTCTTGACTGCACTCTGGAAGCCCTTGTCACAGGATGGGATATATTCTGTCGGAATAGCGCCGCCCTTTACTTCGTCAACAAATACATAATCCGGAGCCGGCTCGTCGGGATTCTCCTGAACTGTCGGTTCGATATAACCGGCGACACGTGCATACTGACCGGAACCACCTGTCTGCTTCTTATGTGTATAGTTGAAGTCTGCTCTCTGGCTGATTGCTTCTCTATATGCAACTTCAGGCTGACCGACTGTAACTTCCGCCTTATACTCTCTCTTCATTCTCTCGATGTAGACATCAAGATGAAGCTCTCCCATACCCTTGATGATGGTCTGGTTGGACTCGGGATCGACATATGTCTGGAAAGTCGGGTCCTCCTTAGTGAATCTGTTGAGTGCCTTCGCCATATTGTCTGCAGCTTTCTTGTCGACAGGTGTGATAGCGAGAGAGATAACAGGATTCGGAACGAACATACTTGTCATGGAATAGTTGAGCGAAGGATCGCAGAAAGTATCACCGCTTGCGCAGTCGATTCCGAAGAGAGCTGCAATCTCACCGCATCCGCATTCCGAGATATCTTCCATTGTTGAAGCGTGCATCTTGACAAGTCTTCCTACAAGGAACTTCTTCTTGCTTCTTGTGTTGATGAGTGTATCGCCCTTCTTGATACGTCCCTGATATACACGAATGTATGTAAGCTGGCCATACTGTCCGTCTTCAAGCTTGAATGCAAGAATTACAGGCTTTGCATCTTCCCTGCTCTCGAGAACAACTTCTTTCTCGTTGTCGTCAAGATCGAGTGCTCTGTTCTCGACATCTGTCGGGTTCGGAAGATAGTCGATAACACCATCCAGAAGAGGCTGGATACCCTTGTTCTTGTGTGCAGAACCCATATAGACAGGGCAGAGCTCAAGATTGATTGTTGCTCTTCTGATGCACTCCTTGAGGAGTTCAACAGGAACATTCTCTTCGAGCATAGCCTCCATGAGAGCGTCGTTGCCTGTGCACATGCTGACAGCATCGAGGAGAGCTTCCCTCTTCTCTTCCGCCTCTTCTCTCAATTCCTCGGGGATCTCTTCAACCCTGAGTCCATCTCCGGCAGGACCTGCATCAAAGTAGTTGGCCTTCATGTTGACAAGGTCGACGACACCGACGTGCTTCTCTTCCAGTCCGATAGGGATTTCCATGAGAACGGCATTGAGGCCGAGCTTCTCGATAAGCTGATCCTTTACCTTATAAGGGTTGGCACCGGTACGGTCACACTTGTTGACGAATGCAATACGCGGTACATGATATCTTTTCATCTGACGGTCTACAGTAATGGACTGAGACTGGACACCACCGACGGAACAGAGAACAAGAATAGCTCCATCAAGGACGCGGAGAGATCTTTCAACCTCGATTGTGAAGTCGACGTGGCCCGGAGTATCGATAATGTTGATCTCGTGACCCTTCCAGTCTACGTTTGTTGCTGCCGATGCAATTGTGATTCCTCTCTCTCTTTCAAGCTCCATGGAGTCCATGGTTGCACCAACTCCATCCTTTCCACGTACCTCGTGGATAGCATGAATTTTGTTGCAGTAGTAGAGAATACGTTCTGACAGGGTAGTCTTACCCGAGTCAATATGAGCGCTGATTCCGATGTTTCTCATTCCAAGAAGATCGTGGTTCATTCTTTTTTACCTCATAGCAATTGAGAGTGGCATTTCCACTTCTCGTAATATTCAAATAAAAATTCAACTTTGAAATAATATGGATTTTACTTTTTTTGTTCAAGTATCTTATTAAACAAACGTAAGTTATAAAATTAACCTTCATCCCGGAATCGATAAAAAAGTAAGTGTTCTTTCACAAAATACAAGCCAAAGCCGATGAATCTTGATTTTGAACAACAGTTGAAGGCCAGAACTCTGCCGGAGCCGTCTTCAAATATGATTCTGCTGATTGGAAATTAATATCAGCCACAAGTGGTCTGAAAAGAGTAGCACTTATCTTTCCTATGACGGGCTACAGGGATCACCTTGTAGTTCGTTTTGACAGGTTTTGTCCTTTAAAAATAACATCGGTAATGATAATATAACGCTATGGCTACTGTTTTTGAATTAATCAGGGATGGCAAAATCCCTTCTGTTAAAATCTATGAAGACGATCTGTGTTTCGTCATTCTCGATCTCTCCCCCGTCAACAAGGGACACGCTCTTGTCATATCGAAGGAGGCCGAGCCCACATTCGACAGCGTCAGAAAGGAAACTCTCCACCACATGATGGATGTAGCTGTCAAAGTCGACAGAAAGATGCGTGATGTGCTCAAGGCAGACGGCACCAACATTATGATAAACAACGGCCCCGCATCAGGGCAGGAAGTACCTCATCTTCATATTCATGTCATTCCACGCTATGAGGGTGACGGAAAGACATATAAACTTCCAGAGAAAGAGAAGTATGAAGAGGGTGAAATGGAGAAATATGGAGAGATGCTGAAACTATGAGAAAGCTTCTTTTTATTCTTGTTTTTTCTCTTCTTCTATTCTCCTGTGCAACCTACACGATCGCAGAGGCAAGAGAGGCGATAGTCTATCCGGAGAGCAGCACAAAGCCGACAAGGCTCAAGGAGATTATAGAGAAGGAAGAGGCCGAAAAGGCTGAAAGGGATAAATTAAAGGTAAATGAATATCCCGCCTCCCTTTCAGATATGACCCTTCCATTCTACTACAACCCTGTAAAGAACAATGAATATAAACTCGAATCTTCCATTACCGAGATAAGCACCATCTTCATTCCTCTCGGAGAGGATAATCTCGCAGAGGAAGCTCTATCCTCAATACTTACACTACTGAAAAACAATCAATTCTCACTTACCGCACTCTCGGGGAGTCTCTCTAACCAGGTGAAAGTTGCTTCCCTTGCCGGTAAGGACGCTGTGACACTGGAAGGCGGAACGATTATTCTCGATGGTGTTGTTTTGAAGGAAATTGACGACGAAAGCATAACACTCTCTCTCACAGGCGACAAAACAATCAAGGTATATAATAAGGATTTCCATCCCGTTGTTCCCGAGACTTCTTCAATCGACGAGACACTCGAAATCGTAGACACAATCGAGAAAAAGGAAGCCGAACTTCTCATAAGCACACTCATGAAGAGCGACGAGAAGACAAAGCTGCTTTTCCTCTCGTCAATTGCACCATCAACCCTGGACTGGACAAGCTGGACGGATTACGACTACAGATACGAGAGAAATTTCCTCTTCTCGGATCTCCTGTTGTCACTCAACTGGTACGATGCCTTTGCGCTTTCACGCTTCAGCGAAGAGACGGAGAGCGGCTGGACAAGAAGATACTACAATTACGAAGAAAGACTTGATTTCATATACTCGAAGGGTCTTATCGTAGAGTCCTCCTATGTTCTTCCCATCGAGAATCATGAAGAGAGGGCAACAGTTGCCGTTTTCCTTCTTCCGTAGTTATCTTATTACCGGAGGACGATATGATTCATCACATAAAGAAAGAAGACTTCGAGAGGGAGGTTTTATCTTCCCCGATTCCGGTAATAGTAGACTTCTATGCCACATGGTGCGGACCATGCAAGGCCCAGTCGAGGATACTCGAGAGCCTTGATCCCTTATGGGAAGGCAGGGTAAAGATATGTAAGTGCGATGTCGACGAAGAGACGGCGCTTGCAGAAGATTTCTCAATCGAGACAATCCCGACTCTCCTCTTTTATAAGGACGGGAAGGAGATAGGCCGTTTCAGCGGAGTCCTTGAAAAGGAAGGCCTCAAGCGGATGCTTGAACTCTGACAGCAATAAGGCGTGACCTCAGCCACGCCTTACTTTTTTCAATTTTTCTTACTCAAATACTCATCAATTGCTTTCGCGGCAACCTTACCGGCGCCCATAGCCGAGATTACCGTGGCAGCCCCTGTCACCGCATCTCCACCTGCATAGACACCTTCTCTTGATGTAAGACCGTCCTCATTGACGATGATTCCGCCGTGAGCGTTGACTTCAAGACCTTTCGTCGTGTTCTTGATAAGCGGGTTCGGACTTGTTCCGATAGCAATTACAACGGTATCGACATCGAGTTCGAATTCACTTCCCTCGATTGCAACAGGTCTTCTTCTGCCCTTTTCATCAGGCTCTCCAAGCTTCATCTTGATACACTTAAGTCCCGTTACGAAGCCGTTCTTCGGGTCACGGGGGTTATCGGGATTATTGTAGCCGAGAACCTCCACAGGGTTATTGAGGAGTTTGAAATCTATTCCCTCCTCCATTGCATGCTCGACCTCTTCCTTTCTTGCAGGAAGCTCTTCAAGAGAACGTCTGTATACGATATAAACATGCTCTGCTCCGAGACGTAGAGCAGTACGTGCAGCATCCATTGCAACGTTACCGCCGCCGACAACTGCAACCTTTCCGCCCTTCATGATAGGAGTATCGGGATCGTCGAGATATGCCTTCATGAGGTTAGAACGTGTAAGGAACTCGTTTGCGGAGTAAACACCCTTGAGTGATTCGCCCGGAATATTCATGAAGTTCGGAAGTCCTGCTCCCGAGCCTACGAATACTGCTTCATATCCCATATCGAAGAGTTCGTCGATTGTAAGAGTCTTGCCGATTACGACGTTTGTGTCGATATCGACACCGAGTTCCCTGAGGCCTTCAACTTCCTTTGCAACAATCGACTTCGGAAGTCTGAACTCGGGAATTCCATAGACAAGAACACCGCCTGCGGTATGGAGAGCTTCAAATACTGCTACTTTGTATCCTTTCTTTGCAAGGTCACCCGCACACGTAAGACCGCTCGGGCCTGAACCTACCACAGCAACCTTATGTCCGTTGCTCTCGGGCTTTTTAGCTCCTTCCTTAACATTTGCGTTGTGCCAGTCTGCGACGAATCTCTCGAGTCTTCCGATTCCGACAGGTTCATATCTGACGCCGAGAGTACATCTGCTCTCGCACTGCGTCTCCTGCGGGCATACTCTGCCGCATACAGCGGGAAGAGATGACGAGAGCGCGATCGTCTGATAAGCGCCTTCGAAATCCTTGTTCTTTATATGTGCGATGAACTCGGGAATGCTGATGTTTACAGGGCATCCCTGTACACAGGGTCTGTTCTTACAATTAAGACATCTTGAAGCCTCGTCAAGAGCTGTTTCAAGAGTATAACCAAGAGCTACTTCGTTGAAATTGTGCGCTCTTACTTCAGCCTTCTGTGTAGGCATTTCATGTTTTTTTGGATTAATTGGCATACTCTACTCCTCAAGCTTTCTTAAATAGATTACATGCTTCTTCATAAGCATGATGTTCGAAGTCAGAGTACATTCTTCCTCTACTCATGGCCTCATCGAAGTCGACTTCATAACCGTTGAAATCAGGGCCGTCGACACATGCGAACTTCGTCACCTTCTTACCATCCTGCGTAAGCGTGAGTCTGCATCCGCCGCACATTCCCGTGCCGTCGATCATAATCGGGTTCATCGACACCGTTACAGGTACGCCGTAAGGCTTACATGTAAGAACAACGAACTTCATCATGATAACCGGTCCGATTGCTATAACCATATCGAAATGTTCGCCATTGTCCAGCATCTCCTTGAGAGGTACAGTTACATTGCCGTGTCTTCCGTATGAGCCGTCATCAGACATGACGACAAGATTATCCGATGCTGCCTTGAACTCATCTTCGCAGATTACAAGGTCCTTGTTTCTGAAACCTATGATCGATGTAACCTCGGCGCCGAGAGCATGGAACTCCTCGGCAACAGGCATTGCGATTGCACATCCGACACCGCCTCCGATGATACATACCTTCTTTATACCTTCTGTATGAGTTGCGACTCCGAGCGGACCGACAAAGTCCTCAAGATACCCACCCTCCTCAAGATGATTGAGCTTCTCTGTTGTAGCTCCGACGATCTGGAAGATGATCTTCACCGTCCCTTCTTCCTTATTGCTTCCGGCAATTGTCAACGGGATTCTCTCGCCATTCTTGTCGACGCGGAGAATGATGAACTGTCCGGGTTTAGCTTTAGCAGCAACCAATGGTGCCTCTATTTCCATCTGTGTAACAGTTGGATTCAGATTCTTTTTTCTTACAATTTTGTACATAAGAACCTCTTTTTCCTCTTAATTATCCGGCATAATCTGCCTTCATATAACAATATATCTATAATTCCTTAACAAGTGAATAGCATCATAAACAAAAAAAACGCCACCCGGAGGCAGCGTATCAATCAGGAGACAAAATCAGAAGTCGACTTCCGTGTCGTAGTAACAGCACTTGAGAAGCTCCACCATCTCTTTCTGGCTCGGCTGACGGGGGTTGGATCCCGTACATGCGTCGAGAATAGCATTCTTCGCTATGTCCTCAACTCTCTCGAGGAAGACACTCTCGGGAACAAATCCCTGCTCTACGGGGTAGCTGTCTGCACCATAGTTCTTTATGCAGTGAGGAATATTGAGATCATCGTTCATCTTTCTCAAATACTTGATGAGAGCTTTGACCTTCTCGTCATCATCCTTTCCTTCAAGGTGCATATAGTCGGCGATGACACCGTATCTCTTCTTTGCAACAGGATCCTTTGCATTGAATGCAATGACCTTGGGAAGATACATGGCATTTGCAGCTCCGTGGATTATATGAGCACCGTAATCCTGGAAGATAGCTCCTGTCTTATGTGCCATTGAGTGGACAATACCGAGGAGTGCGTTACTGAACGACATACCTGCAAGACACTGTGCGTTATGCATTCTGTCTCTTGCTTCCATATCGCCGTTATAGGAAGGAACAAGATCCTTCATGATCATTTCGATGGCGTGGATGGCAAGAGGATCGGTGTAATCGGAATTAGCCGTCGATACGTATGCCTCTATTGCATGCGTCATTGCGTCCATACCTGTGTGAGCAACAAGCTTTTTAGGCATTGTCTCTGCCAGATCCGGGTCGACTATAGCGACATCGGGAGTAATCTCGAAATCTGCAATAGGATACTTAATTCCCTTCTTGTAATCTGTAATGATTGAGAAAGCCGTGACTTCTGTTGCCGTTCCGCTTGTTGATGAGATAGCACAGAAATGAGCCTTTCTTCTGAGCTCGGGGATTCCGAATACCTTGCACATCTCTTCGAATGTGATCTGAGGATACTCATACTTGATCCACATAGCCTTTGCAGCGTCAATCGGAGAGCCGCCGCCGAGTGCGATAATCCAGTCGGGCTGGAACGAGAGCATCTTCTCCGCACCCTTCATAACTGTCTCGACAGATGGATCGGGTTCGATTCCGTCGATAACCATAACTTCCATGCCGGCTTCTTTGAGATTGTTCTCGACTTTGTCAAGAAAACCGAATCTCTTCATGGAACCGCCGCCCACACAGATGACAGCCTTCTTTCCCTTAAAACTCTTCAATGCGTCGATAGCGCCCTTTCCATGGTACAAATCACGAGGTAATGTAAAACGTGCCATTCCCTTCCTCCCTGGTATTAATCTCAACGATATTCAAATCGTTGATGATAATATAACACCGGATTAAATAAAAAGCTAGTTTTTTATCGATATATTTTTATAAATTAAAGCACTTATCTGAAAAGGGCAGCCTTTCGACCACCCTATTATGTTTATTTTACTTCTCAGCCGAGGAGAACATCTAGATCCAGCTCTGCCATAATCGAGGGAAGAGCACAGTTCCATGACTCGAGGACCTGCGGGTGGGTCTCACCGAAAACACCCGCTCTCTTTCCGTTGTACATGATATACGCACACCTGCCCGGAATAAATCTAGGATCATCCTCAACAGGAAGAAGCGTGTAATCCTTTCTGAGGAAATACATCAAGGTCTGGATGTAGGATGATGCTTCGTTGTAGCCGATCTGCACGTCGGACGCGAAGAAGCCCATGCTGTTGGATGTGCGTGTTCCGCTGTTGTCGCTCTCGTCCTTCTGTGTGATCTTGCCGCATTCGAAGATGAGGTGCGGATAGACGGCATGTCCGGAGACACTCTCGCTCTCTAAAAGGCAGGGAAGAATACTCGGTCTTATGACCTCATAGTTCTCGCTCATCGGGTTAGCGATGAAGACCGCCTTATCGGGAGAGATATGCATATTCTCTATATATTCTTTCTTGGAACCAAGGTAGTTATACATCATCTCCTGGAAGCCGAGTCCGACCATTATGTCCTTGACCTTTCTCGAGAACTCCTCGACGGGACTCAGTCTTCCGACTGTGAAATCGGATGGCATGACGGGAGTGAATTTTTCAAGTCCGTAACCGATCATCACGTCTTCCGCCACGTCGACTTCGTGAAGGAAGTCATTCCTGTACTCCGGGCACTCTATATAGACATACTCGTCGTCACATACACCGTAGACGCCCATCTTCTTCAAAGCATCGAGGCAGTCCTTGCCGGAGAGAGGAAGACCGAGCTTCTTCTCAATAGCTTTTATTGATGCTCTCTGAGGCTCCTGGAAATAATAAGGTACGGTAATCTCTCTTCCGTAAGGTGTATCCTGGTTGAAGTGCACCTTGATAGGAAGAATCTCGAATCCCATATCTGAAAGGTCACAGGCAAGAATTGATGAAGCGAGAAGGAGATCCTTCAAAATCGGACCGGAGAGTTCGATGAAGAATTCGCTGTCCCCGACTTCGACAGCTCCGATACGTGCCGAGTTGATTACAGGCGGGAACGAGAGAGTCTCGTTGTTGTTGTCATAGAGATAAGGGAACTTATCGTATGATGATACTATATAACCGTATTCCTTTCCCTTGGGGTGCTTCTGGCATATCTCTCTGAGAGAGAGCTCCTCAGACATTCCAAGAGGAACGAACTTCGTCTTATCGGGATCGACGGCTGCATAGTGCACAGGATAGTTGATCAACTCCGAGCGGTATATGCCCATAGCTATCGTCTTACGCTTACGACCGAAGTTGAAACAGAGTTTCTCCTGGCTCTGGATAAGGTTAACCAGCAACTCGTCATCAACTTCGACACCGCGGCATGCAAAACCTATCGAGAAGTCTCTGATGCCGACTGCACTTTCGTGGTCGATGATTTCTCTTCCCTCACTGTCTTTGCTCTCATCCTTTGTAGAGAAGAAATCGTAATACGGGATCTCCCCCGTCATATATGTTTTGAGTGCTCTGGCAACACCTGCGGGGGACCAGAGGTCGGGACGGTTGGTATCGTTGAGCTCGATCTTGATTACTCCATGTTCTTTGTCATGGCCGTCAAGTTCGGCCTTGCATACGGGGAAGATATCGACAAGTTCCTCGTCCGTCATCTTCTTTCCGAGTAGAGAGAAGAATATTTTCTCGGGTGCATCAATCTTCGGCATTAGTTTCCCCTCCTTGTTCTAACAGCTTCAATGTTCGGTGTGAAAAGCTCCCTAAGGTCGTTGAGGCCCAGATGCATGAGAGCCATTCTGTCTATTCCGAGTCCCCATGCAAGAACAGGAACATCGACCCCGAGGCTCTTTGTCACTTCCGGTCTGAATATTCCGGCGCCTCCGAGCTCGAACCATCCGAGAACAGGATGTTTGATATGGACTTCGATACTCGGTTCCGTGAACGGGAAATAACCCGGAACATACTTCACTTCTTCGGCTCCCGCAATCTCTTCTGCGAACATCTTCAATAGTCCCAGGAGGTTTCTGAGGTTTACGTCCTCTCCGAGGACTATCCCTTCAGTCTGGTAGAAATCTGCCCCGTGTGTTGCATCAACCTGGTCATAACGGAAACAGCGGACGATTCCGAAATACTTTCCGGGAACCTTCGCCTTTGTCAGCTGATGAGCCGAGAGAACAGTACCCTGGCTGCGGAGAACCTGACGACGTGTAAACTCATGGTCGAACTTGTACTGCCAGCCGCGGGAACCCGTATTGCCGCCGTTTTCATGCGTCTCTGCCACACGGCTGAGCCACGGCTCTTCTATTTCCCTGCAATGTACGGGATCCTTTACATAGTAGACATCGTGTATGTCTCTTGCAGAGTGGAACTGCGGCATGAAGAGTGCATCTCCGTTCCAGAACTCGTTCTCTACAAGCGGACCGTCAAACTCCTCGAAGCCGAGGGATGTAAGTTTATCTTTAACCCACTGCAGATAATTGCCGTAAGGGTTGTGACGCCCCGGAATGAGACGGGATGTCGGGGCATTGATGCCGTACGGGCGGAAAGTGCCGTTTTTCCACGAACCGGATGAGATCATTTCTGCTGTAAGCACCCCGAACTCCTCACCTGTTATATTCGCCTTCTCGAGAGCCCGGGCTGTCTCCTCTCCGAGAGATGTCAACTCGTAGCTGACGTCCTCCCTCTCGACAAGCTTGAATGCTGATGAACTGGCGCCGCGCTTCTTTGACATACCCTGAATGGCACTCTTCTCCTCTGCTGTAAGATCCGCTTCATCAAGAGCGGCACTGTCGAGAGCCCTGTCGAGAAGTTTACGCTGAAGGAGGATCTCCCCCGGGAGTTCATCCTTTGTTGCATGTGCTTTCTTCTCGCCGTCGAGAGAAGCACATCCTGCTTTTGAAAGCAGGCCGAATGCAGAGCCCACATCGCTCTTCTCGAGAGAAAGCTTCTCGCTGATCTCGGGCATTGTGGAAGGTGTTTCTTTTATGAAAGAGAATATTCTTTCGATAGGCATACCCATCTTCTGGTAGTCCTTTCCCAGTTGTGTCAACTCGTAGAGAGTTCTCTTTACTCTCTTTGTCTCTTCAAGGCACCCCTTGGCACAGAGCCATGAAAAAGCCTGGTTGCATTGACCGACTTTATAGCCGAGTTCGTCTATGATGCGCTCTCCTGTTATAGTCTCGCCCTTTTTTACATGTCTGAGCAGCTTGACTTCAAGAGGATGAAGATTCTTTACATCTATATCCATAAATATTTACTCCTAAGCTTTACAGCTTTCTCTATAATAATTAACGACTTGAAAAATTAAAAGAGTCAAAAGCCTCATCGAGAGTAAGAGCAGTCACCCCTTTTCTCTCTTCTTCCCCTCTGTCACGAATGACAAAAACCCTGTATTTCTCCCCGATACTCTCCACCGGCCACAGCTTTCTCTCGCTTTCACTGTCAAGAACAAAGATGAAGAGTAGATATTCACCGTCCTTCCCGGCTAGTAAATCGCACTCGATATTCCCCTGAAATGGTTTATAGAGAGTGTATCCGTCTTCATGAAGGTGCTCCATCAAATACCTTACGGCCTTCTCTCTCGGGGGAACAGTCTCACCCTTTCTCACTGCATTATATATAAGCGGATAAGTTACAGTCTTTTCGACAGGCTTCTTCTCAAGTAGATCGAAGTAATTGATGGTAATGGCTGGAGAAAGAAGATCAAACTCAACCTCCTTTCTGAAGATTATTGAGAGTGTTTTATCATTCACCGATAAGCTCCTTCGCCGTAGATACTATATCCTCATCCGTCACAAGTGAGAGTCTCTCGAGCTCCCTTGAAAAAGCCAGGGGGATATCGGGAGAGGAGAGGATACGGACAGAAGCAATATTATTTGCTGTCTTCACGATACGGAAGACTGTTTCGGCCACACTTGAATAAAGCGGTGTATCTTCAACTATGAGAACAGATGAAAAGCGTGTGGCATACTCCGCGATCGTCTTCTCGTCAAGCGGCTTGAGAGAGGCTATGTCGATGAATGTACATTCCTTCCCGTCAAGAAGCTTCCTCGCCCTCGAGAAAGGACGCGAGTATCCTATGACAAGTAGCTTTTTTCCCTCTCCGATGACAACGGCCTTTCCAAGAGGAAGAATGAAACTTTCATCTGCTACATCATCGCTCTTCTCGTTATAGAGAGCCTTGTGTTCAAGTACGATGACCGGTGTGTTCTCATATGATGCTCCTTTGAGAAACGCCTTCGCCGTTCTGGCATCCGAGGGAGCCACCACCTTGACTCCGGGAATATTCAAAAACATATTCTCGAGGCATTGCGTATGCTGCGCTCCGTGTCCCGTTCCGCCACCCATGGCAGTACGTATAATGACAGGGCATTTCAGCTGCCCCGCCGACATGAAATATGATTTGGCACCGTGATTGATTACAGGGTCCGATATGAGAGTGAGAAAGTCGCCGTACATAATTTCGACTATCGGCCGCTCTCCAAGAAATGAAGCACCGACAGCGAGCCCTGTGAAGGTCTCCTCGCTCACCGGAGTCTCATGAATCTGCTTTCCGTATTTTTTATAGAGTTCACCCGTTACACCGAAGCATCCGCCGTAGACGGCGATATCTTCCCCGATAAGGGAACACCTCTCGTCAGAGGAGAGTATTTCGTCCAGAGCTTCCCTCAGGGCCTCTCTGTATGTCGCACTGTGGACGATGCTCCCGTCACCGCTTTTAAAAGGATCAGGAGATGGAGACTCCAGAACTTTTATCTCGTCAAGCGTCAGCCTCTCGTCTCTCTTCTTCCACGCTTCACTCCATGCCCGTGAGACAGTCTCTCTCTCCTTCTCTTCGACTTTCCTTACCTCTTCCTCTTTTAAATTGTGCTTTATTGCATAGAGAAGAATCGGATCCCGCTCCTTCCATTCTCTCTCTTCCTCCCTTTCGCGGTAGAGAAGTTTATCTGATTTACTGTGGCCGCACTGGCGGTATGTATTTGTCTCGATGAAGAACGGTCTCTGGTTCTTTATTATATATTCACGAGCATCAACAACTGCATCATAGACAGCATCAAAGTCATTGCCGTCAACACTTTTATATTCAATGTTATAACCGGACGAGCGTGATGCGATATCTTTGGACGACAGCATCCGGGAGGAGGAAGCGGACATTCCGTAATGGTTGTTCTCCATGAAAAAGAGAACGGGAAGGTTCCAGACCGAGGAGAGGTTCATGGCCTCATGAAGTGTACCCCTGCTTGATGCACCGTCCCCGAAGACAGCAACCGCCATATTATCCTTCTTCTGTCTCTTGATGGCATAGGATGCACCGAGAGCAAGAGGAATTCCCGAGCCGACAACAGCCGAGGAGCCGAGGTCCCCGTGGGCCATATCAGTCATGTGCATACTGCCTCCGAGTCCTTTGCAGAGCCCGTACTTCGAGCCAAGCATCTCGCTGAACATCGCCTCCAATGACGACCCTGATGCTATATTGAAACCGTGACAGCGGTGCGTCGGAACAAACCAATCCCCTCTCTTCAAAGCAAGACAAAGCCCCGTATGACTTGCCTCCTGCCCGATTGAAAGGTGCGTGGTGCCGTATAAATTTCCCTTCCTGAACTCTTCGTTTATCTTTTCTTCAAAAAGACGTGATCTCAAAAGAAGGGCCAAAATCTCTTTTTCGTCCATAATAATTCAAATGAAAGGGTACGGAGAAAAAATACAACGGTCAAGAGATTACCCTTACACGGCCTCTCATCACAAAAGAGTTTTCTCTTCATCTCTCTGCATATTCCATTTTAAGCCGTTATATTCTAGAATTCATCTAAGTCGGAGGCATTAATATGGCTGTACCACTTAAACCGGGTTTGAAGAAAATCCTCATCAGCGAAGACGAGATCCGGAAAAGGATCAATGAGCTTGCAGATCAAATCAACAGAGATTATGCACAAATTACATCCCCTCTTGTACTTGTGGGTGTATTGAAAGGAGCTGTCTACTTCCTTTCCGACCTCTCGAGAAAACTCGATATCCCGCACATCGTGGATTTCATTGCGATTTCGAGTTACGGCTCCGGAGGCGACAGACGGGGAGAAGTCAGGTTCCTAATGGATACGAGGGAGAGCATAACCGACAAGCATGTTCTCATCGTCGAAGATATTCTCGACAGCGGCCACACGCTCGATTACCTTTCGAAGAATTTCGCCGCGCGTCATCCGCTCTCCGTTGAGACTGCCGTCTTTTTAGATAAGCCCGGACGTCACGAGGTCGATGTTCCAATCAAATATAAAGGTTTCGATATCCCCGATGTATGGGTTATAGGCTACGGCCTGGATTATAAGGAAGAGTACCGCACCCTGCCTTATATAGCAGAGATGTTTGAAAGAAATTAGGAGGAATATATGGGAGTAAGCTGCATAGTAGGTCTCCAGTGGGGAGACGAGGGAAAAGGAAGAATCGTTGATTATCTGGCACAAGATGCCGATATGGTAATACGTTACCAGGGCGGCGACAACGCAGGTCATACCGTTGTCAACGAATACGGTAAGTTCGGTCTTCATATTCTTCCATCGGGAATATTCAATGAAGAGACAATGAACATAGTCGGAGCCGGAACAGTCGTCAACTTCGACAGAATGCACAGCGAAAAGAAAGAGATAGAAGAGAAGATCGGACGCTCACTCGACAATCTCTTTGTAGATGTCAGAGCACATCTCATACTTCCCTATCATATGGCACTTGACGGCGCCGAGGAAGGGAAAAGAAGCGAGAAGGACAAGATCGGAACGACAAAGCGCGGCATCGGACCGTGCTATCAGGATAAGGCGGCAAGATGCGGCATAAGAGCGGGGGATCTCCTCAACTGGGAATTCCTTAAAAAGAGACTCGAAGCAAATCTTCAAAAGAAAAACAGGGAACTCGAGTACTACGGCCTCGAGACTTATACACTCGATGAACTATTGGAAAAGTGTGCGGAGTGGAGAGACGAGTTCTCATCTAGAATCATCGACACCACAACAGTTGTAAGAGATGCAGTCGAAAACGACAGGAACATCCTTCTCGAGGGTCAGCTCGGCATAATGAGAGACAACGACTGGGGAATCTATCCTTATTCAACTTCCTCCAACCCGACTGCTGCCGGAGCATGTAACGGAGCGGGTATTCCCCCCAGGAGCATAAAGAAGGTATACGGCGTACTCAAAGCGTACTCGACAAGTGTCGGAGGAGGCCCCTATATGACAGAGCTCTTCGATGAAGATGGGGAGAAGCTGAGAGACATCGGACACGAATACGGTGTGACGACAGGGCGCCCGAGACGCTGCGGATGGCTTGACGGAGTCAGTGCAGACTACGCAGTCTACATGAACGGGGTTACAGATGTATGTCTGACGAAGGTCGATGTCCTCGATACTTTCAAGACAATAAAGGTATGCACAGGCTACATGATCGACGGCGAATATGTAACGCACCTTCCCGACACCGCTCTCCAGGAGAAGGCAAAGCCGGTATATAAGGAATACGAGGGTTGGATGGAAGACACAACGCACTGCAGGACATGGTCTGGCCTCCCGGAGAAACTCAAGGCTTTCATCCTCGATATCGAGAAGTTGATCGGAGCACCCGTAACAATTATTTCAGTAGGCCCCGAAAGAGACCAGCTCATCATAAGGGAAAACCACTAAAAATAGTACAAATCCATGGAGGGAGAATCATTTCCCTCCTTATTCAAGCAATAATTAGAAGGCTGCTCTTTGCCGCCTTCAGAGGATTAACAATGGAATACGATCACTCAACATACATTTCGCCCTTTACGTGGCGTTACGGCTCCGATGAGATGAAGAGAATCTTCTCGGAGGAGCATAAGAGAGAGCTACTGAGACGCGTCTGGATAGCGCTTGCACGTGCCGAGATGAAATACGGCCTTGTCAGAAAGGAGCAGCTTGACGAGCTCATCTCCCGCAAGGACGATATCGACATCAAGAGGGCATCTGAAATCGAGAGTGAAATCCACCATGACCTCATGGCCGAGATAAAGACTTATGCAGAGCAGTGTCCCACGGCCGGAGGCATAATACACCTCGGAGCAACCAGCATGGATGCACTCGACAACGCCGATGCACTGCGCTTTCGGGAAGCATTAATCCTTATTAAAGATGAACTCGACAGCCTTATAAAGGCACTTATGGAGAGGGCTGGAGAAGAGAAAGCGACAGTTACCATGGCTTTCACCCACATACAGCCTGCCGAGATAACAACCATCGGCTACAGACTCAGCCAGACTCTGCAGGACCTCCTCGACGACAGGGAAGACCTCGTGAATATGATAAAGCGTATAAAGGGAAAGGGCATGAAGGGGGCCGTCGGAACGGGTGCGTCGTACTACACGCTCACCGACGGGAAATCGATGGAACTCGAGAGACTCGTAATGGAAGATCTCTCTCTTGAGGCTTTTGATGCCTCAACCCAGATATATTCCCGTAAGCAGGATCTCAGGATGATGGAAATACTCTCGAATATCGCATGTACGCTCCATAAGTTCAGCCAGGATTTCAGAGTACTGCAGTCCCCTCCCCTTGGAGAGTTCTCGGAGCCGTTCTCATCAAAACAGGTGGGATCCTCCGCAATGCCTTTCAAGCGTAATCCGATACTAAGCGAGAAGATATGCTCACTCAGCCGGTGTGTAAGCGAGAGCTACTTTGCAGCATGGAACAATGCCTCCTCGACTTTCCTCGAAAGAAGTCTCGATGACTCCGCGTCCCGCCGTGTATTCATTCCCGAGAGTTTCCTTGCCCTCAGCGAGATGCTCATAACTGAGACGAAGATCATATCGGGTATGAAAATCCACTCTACGGCCACTAAAAAGCTCCTCGAGAGCTACTCGCTCTTCTCTTCAACCGAGAAGCTTTTGATGGAGCTTGGTAAGAGAGGAGCCGACAGACAGGAGATGCATGAAGTAATCAGAGAAGAGAGTCTCAAAGCCTGGGAGGTTGTAATGAACGGCAAAACGAATCCTCTCGGTGATTACCTCAAGGCAAACGAGAATATATTGAAATATATGACACCTCTTGAGATCGAGAGCACACTTGATGCCTCTCTCTATACAGGAGACGCAATAGAGCGGACAGAGATGGTCCTAGCGAGAGCAGAGAAAGCTCTCGACTCCCGATAGTATCTCACCCGCCGGAGAGGAGAACTGTCCTCTGAAAAGGGGCTCTCTTCCGCCTCCGCGGAGGGAAAACTTCTCTTTAAGGAGGGCGAAGGTTTCCTTTCTTCCTGAAAAGAGGAAGGTATTGTTCTCTCCCGCGATGAATACATTCTTCTTTGAAGATGTCGCAGCGTCTATTAAATCGTCGAGACTGGAGGATGTCGAATAGACTATATTCTCTCCTTTTTTCGAGTTGAACTCGACTTCTCCGAGGGTCTTTCTCAATGCATGGAGATCTCTTTTGTCGTCTCTGTTCTCCCTGATGAGCTTTTCAATATTGGCGGAGATCTCCTCCGTCTTCGACGAGAGCATTACTCTAACGTCGCTGAGGACAGCGCTGTTGAGACGCCTGAGCTCCCTTGCCTTCTTACCTGCTCTCCATATCGTCCTGACGTGTCCTCTTATACTCTCAACTCCTATATATGTAAGCTCTTCTATCTCCCCCAGACTCTTAAGGTGGACACCCCCGCAAGGAACGGCGTCCTGGCCCTCGATGAAGACGACTTTAACCTTTTCCCCTTCGACTTTGATTGTGCGCCTGAGGCCCAGTGATTCCGCCTCCGCTCTATCCATTTCCTCCATATAGACTCTTCTGTTTTCCGAGATGAGCCTTATAGCTTCCTCTTCAGTTTTGAAGAGTGTCTCATTCGAAATTGCCGGTCTGTCGGTCTCGATTGTTATCTCATCCTCACCGTGGTGAACGGCAACTGTATTTATTCCGAAAGAAGAAAAGAGGACAGAAGAGAGAAGATGCTGCGCCGTATGTTCAACCATACCGAATTTCCTCTCCTCCCAGTCGAGCTTTAAGAGCCTCTTCTCTCCCACTACAGGAAGTTCTCCATCCGTAATATGTAGCGGTTCGCCGCTCTCGTCCATAATAGTAGTTTTTATTCTCAAATCTCCATAAAAGCCGCTGTCGCCGCGCTGTCCACCGCACTCGGGATAGAATATGGTTCTGTCGAGAAGAAAGCCGTTTTTTCTGACTTCCGTCACCACGGCCTCAACTTCCTTCAAATACTGGTCTTTATAATAGAGCCTCTCTGTCACCGTCAATCCTCCTTTATATGGCCCTGGTGAGCAACAGGGAGAGAAAGATGAAGTTTATAGCCCAGAACTCTCGCCATAATCGTAAAGAACGCCGTAATCCAGATGTTGACGGATGCGTCGACACCGAGATAGCTCAAGAGAAGATATAAGAGAGCCCCCAGAATACTTGCAGAGGCATAGAAATCAGATGTAAAGACCATTGGAATCTCCTTTGCAAAGAGATCTCTCAACACGCCTCCTCCAACAGCAGAGAGTACTCCCGAGAAGATAATGCCGACAGGTATAATCGAATAGGCTGCGGCCTTCTCGCATCCGAGTGCCGTGAAGAAGCCAAGTCCGACTGCGTCGAGGAACATGATGTGGTCGGGAAAAGAATCGACAGAGACATTCTCCCCGATAAGGAACATCACAAGCCCGGCGACAAAGGCGACTGCTATATAAACGGAATTCTGATAAACGGCAACGGGAACAGCCCCTATGAGAACGTCCCTTATCATACCGCCGGCACATCCGACAGTGATTGCAAAAACAATAACTCCGAGAAAATCCATATTCTTCTTTATGGCCTTGGCAGCACCGGAGAGTGCGAAAACAAATGTCCCGAAGACATCAAAGAGAAGTAAAACACCACCATTCATAGGCCACTAGCTTAACGCTAAAAGAAAAAACAGTCACCTTGTTTTTCCCTCATAGTTATCGGGTCTCAATGAATGGGAAAATTTCCAGAGTATAGATTCCCTCCGGGAGAGCTGTAAGGATATCCTTGAAAAATCCTGAAGAAATACTTGAGATCCCTGTGATTGATTTCTGTTAACAACCCCGCTTTTTTTGCTTATATTTAAACCGGAGGCACTATTATGGGCAGAATTAAAAGCGCTCTTGAAATTGCACTTGAAAAGACGGACGCAATGGAAATCGACCATGAAAAAATAAAACACAATGCCGATATCGACAAAATACGCCGTATCGCCGGGGCATATATATCGGGCGATGACGAAAGTGAAGAGAGCCTGAGGGAGAAGCTCTCGGCATTCCCCTCGTCTCTTCAGAGAGAAGCTATCAAGACGACTGTATTGAACTCCATCGTACTATCGGACGATGAGAGCGGACTCGAGGATAAGACAAAGAAAATTGCATCCCTCATCTCCATTGTCTTTCCGAATGACGAGATTCTCTCTTATTACAGGGAGATCAGCCAGCACCTGGCTCAATATCCGAAGCATAAGGAGGAGCTCCTGGAGAGGCTCAAAGAACAGCTCGAACCCATGCTGAGACAGAAGGAAGAGGCACTCAGAGCCAAGTACGGACAGAGCGTCCACCTCTCAATCGAGGACGACAAGGATTCGCTTGAAACCATCAATGAATATATGAAGAAACTGAGTAATCAATATTCAGATACCCTGGAGAATGCAAAAGCCGAGATGAAGAGAATGCTCGAAACATTCTGAGCTTTTCAACGGAAAAATTCTCTTTCTGGTTTCTTTATGCAAAATGAGACATGCTATCATTAATCCTAGGGGTGGGATACATGAAGAATGTCAAAAAAGAGGAGAGCGAGAAACTCCTGGAAGAAGCAAAAAGATATATGGGTTCCGACGAAGAGAGAAAGTTCCAGCATAAGATTGAGATTATTACTCTCTGCCTCAAGGGCTTTTCTCCGAAAGAGCTTGAAGAGAAGGGTGTGATTTCACGCCCCACTCTCAATCAATGGCTCAAAAGCGTAAGAGAAGCGGGAGACTTCTCCCCTTTGAGAGAGCTTCAATCAAAAGGACGTCCGAAAAAGCTCTCTAAAGATGCTGTCGACACACTCATAAAGAGTTTGAATGAGGATCCTCATAACTACGGCTATGAAAGCTGGAACGGAAAGGCCATCCATGACTATATCCTCCTGTCTTTCGGAGAGGATCTATGCCTCAGACACTGCCAGAGGATAAAACACGAACTTATTGCACTGGGCAGAATCAAAGAAAATGACGATTAAAAAAGACTCCCGGATAAGGAGCCTTGATAGGTGTCGATCGGATTCGAACCGATGATATAACGGTTTTGCAGACCGTCCCCTTCGACCGCTCGGGCACAACACCATGTGTGACTAACCATACCCCAATAGGACACGATTAGTCAATAGAGAAACGGCAATTACTCCTCTTCTGCGCTTGTCTTGGCATATTGAAGAGCCCTGACAGCATTGTCGAACTTCTGGAACTTGCCGTTCTTGAGGTGGATGACGACTCTGGTCTTCTGATTCTCCGAAACCTGGAGGACATACTCCACAGCTTCCAGTTTGGTCTTGAAGTATTTGATGACCTTTGTGCTGCTCTGTCTCTTGACGCCCCAGCCCTTACCGGGAACGAAGCTTACTTCGTGCACATCCTTTACTTCTTTTTCCTCTGCCGAAGTCTCTACTTTCTTGTCTTTGTCATTTGCCATAAAAGCCTCCAGAGGTGCCTTTGTTGACACCTTCACTTCACTTATTTTAACATCAAAGCATGAAAAAAACAGCTGTTCTTATATTAATTGTAATACTATCCATCTCATCTCTATCTGCAGCAAAGGAGTACATTCTTTTCGGCGCGGACGGAGGATACAATGCGCCTGTAGCCTCTCCCGAGCTGGGAGTATATATGCACTATCAGCTCGGAGCCGAGATAAACAGCAGCTTTTCAATCGGTGGAGGAACTTACCTCTCCTCGGATTTCGCCCTCTCGAATAAAGACGGCTACTTCAATGCAACAAATGTCGCATTCGGACCGGCATTCACAATTAGCCTATCGAATAACCTGACACTTGCCTCCGTCATCGGTGTTGAAGCCGTAATTCTGACACCGAAAGTCGACTCAAAAACATACCGCGACAAATACGGATACGGACTGGGGGTGAGCACAGCTCTCAACTATGTCCCGGGCGGCGAAAGAGAGAGCAGAGTGCAGATGGGGTTCACTATCGGCACAAGTCTCTCTTTAACATTCTACGATGGTGAGGCCTACCCGTCATTCTCGGGACGCATCTATCTCGGCTTTGCGCTCTCGCAGCCGTTCTTTCCGGTGTACTACCCGTATTATCCCGCAGTCATATATGACAGGATAGTCGATACTTATTATCATCCATACTACCGTTATTAGTTGTCGAGTGTGGAGGAGCCCTTGAAGAAGAGCTTCTTCGATATCTTTCTTATCGCCTTGAACGAAGAATCAAAGGCGATCCTGCTCTGTGTTCTTGTGCGTTTGAGGTAAAAGCCGTCATTCTTTATCTCGTAGTTGTAAAATCCCATTGATGCTATACGGGATGAATCAACCTGTGTATAGACATTGGCAAGGAGAATGATCTTCGTCTCCCCGGGAAGGAGCGAGAAGTTACTGCTTCCCCTCTCTCCTGCAGAGAAGCCCAGAGAAAGGGACCTTATCTGGGGCGTTGCGCCGTCGAAGACAGCCCAGGGGGAGTCCATTCTTCCGCACCAGTTTTCGCCTATCGTACAATACGGGAAATCATATTCGTTATCGGCTTCTTTTCTCGGTGTGAAGACGAAAAAGCCCATGGAGTCGGATGGATTAATGACACTCACCCACCCCGTTTCATCGCCGGGTGTACTCCCCATTATGAAGTCATAGGTACCCGTCGGAGCGGGGATGATGGAGGCGTCTGCCGTTCCGCCCCGCATCAGGGGGGCATTCTTCAACTCATCGAAGACGACATTCGGAACGAATCTGTTGACTCCGCTCTCTCTGTATGTCAGAGGATAAACTGCAAATGACGAGGCATTTGTATTTATGAATGCACCTTTCTCGATAAGCGGAGAGGAGAGCATACTCACCCACTTTGCATTGCCGCTGAGAGTATCTTCCTCCGAGAGGTTTGTGATGCTTATCGCAGTATATAGAGCCTCGTGCTCGGGAAGGATAAGGTCGACTCTTCCCACTTTATAGTGATTACCTTTCTCACGGGACTTCATCTCGCTGTATTTCCATACACCTCCGAATTCATCCTCTGTGCCGTAACGACGGAGTGTCCAATAGGTGTTCGATGTGTTTATTATACTGTCGTTGTTGGCCGGAAAGTTGAAATAAGCCCCGCCTGCTTGATAGAGGCCCTGGCTCATCCGCCACCACTCACCGTTCGGGTCCGACATAACACCGCTTCCCGTCCCTCTGAAATAAGGAAGAGAGAGAGGCGATGTACGCGCCCCAGCGTTATTGCGGGCACTCATCTCGATGACAACCTCACCCTGATCCTCGATGAGGGTTGAAAATGTCTCGTTAGACATGTATGTTGCGTATCTTCCTTCCCAGAGTGAGAGTCTTCTTATATCCATACAATAATAATAACACCGGAAAACCATAAATGGTTACTTTATTGAAAGCGGAATGTCATGTAGATTATATTATTAGTGGAGGACAAATGATTACTCACTCTGACGGCCTTTTCTGCATTGAAACGGAAAACACTCAATACATATTCTCTGTAGAAGATACAGGATACCCTGTCCATATATATTACGGAAAGAAGCTCCGCGATGCCGCATCTTCCATTCTCGGTATAAAAGAGAAACATCTCAAAGCTCCTCATATGTCGACGATAGCCGAGAGAAGATACCGGGAGTTCTCCCTCAATGACACGCTCCTCGAGTTCTCGACGGAAGGAAAGGGAGACTATAAGATTCCACAGATAGCGCTCTCCCTGGGAGAGAAAGGCGACAGAACACTGGCTCTGGAGTATTCATCCTATCAGATATCGCCCGGAATAATCAGATTCCGCAAGGCAAAGATGCCTCAGGCAATCGCGGGCGAAGAAGATGCCCAGACTCTCAGCGTGAGCTACATCGACAGCGAGAGAAAGATCAAACTCACAACCTATTACACGGCGTTCTACAAAGCCGATGTAATAACAAGACGTGTTGCCGTATATAACGAAAGCGGAGAGACACTGACGCTGCGCTCCGTTCTATCTTCAACTCTCGACCTCAGGGCGGGAGGATGCACCGTCACATCCTTCAGCGGATCATGGGGAAGAGAAAAGGGCGAGAAAACACGCTCTATGACAGAGGGGGAGTTCAGAGTAGAATCGAGGACGATACAGAGCGGAGAAGCAGATCCGACCATCATCGTTGAAAAAGGCGGAGACACATACCTTTCATCCCTCATCTACTCGGGAGCCGTACGCACAAGCGTAAGCGAGACGACAAACGGCATCACACATATAACAACGGGTATAAATCCCGATCTCTTTTCATGGAAACTCACTCCCGGTGACTACTTCGAGTCTCCGGAGGCTGTACTCATCCACACACTCAACGGAAAGGTACATGCCGGTAACATAATGAAGAAATTCATAGAGAACCACATAAGACGCGGACTATGGAAAAACAGGATGAAGCCCGTAATGCTCAATACCTGGGATGCTCTCCAATACGATCCCGACGAAAGAGAAGTTCTCAAGATGGCCCGGGAGGCAAAGGAGCTCGGCATAGAAGGAATATGCATAGACGACGGATGGTTCGGTGCCCGCAGCGACAGCACTTCGTCCCTTGGCGACTGGTATCCTGATACACGGCACTTCCCGTCAGGCATCAAGGACCTGGCGAATGAAGTGCACTACCTGGGGCTCCTCTTCGGACTTTGGTTCGAAATCGAGGGAATAAGCGAAAGAAGCATGCTCTTCAAATCTCATCCGGACTGGATAGTCGGAAGGAAAGCCTCGTCAAGCGCAGTCTCGAACGACGAGCTTCTCCTCGACATTTCACGCTCGGATGTACAGGACTGGGCGATAGACACTCTGACACGCATAATCGAATCGGCGAACATAGACTACATACGATGGTCACTCTCGCGCTTCCAGGGAGAGCTGTGGTCGAACAAGGGAGAAGAGGACGCAGGAGAATTCATGCACCGCTATGTTCTAGGCCTCTATCATATTCTCGACACCATCACAAAGATCTTCCCCAATCTCTACATAGAAGCTGCATCCTCAGGCGGTATGCGTTTCGACATGGGAATGCTCTCGTATGCATCGAGTATACTCTCTTCAGAGTGCTCGGACCCCGTTGTGAAGATTCCGGTAACGGAGGCGGAGGCCATGATCTACCCCCTCTCGGTTACGACCAATGTGATTTCGTCATCTCCCGATAAATACACGGGACGCTCGTCAGACAGGGAGACAAGATTCAACACGGCCGTATTCGGTGTTCTCAACTATTCAATCAATCCTCATGAACTCTCCAAGATGGAGAAATTCATTCTCAAGGAACAGATCGAATTCTATAAGGCATACAGGCCCCTCTTCCAATACGGGACATTCACAAAAGAGGAAGACAATGAAGAGAGAGCAGTATGGAGTGTCTCGAACGGAGACGCCTCGGCTGTCATAATGCTCTACTACATGAAGAAAGCCGGTATTAATACAAGTGCCGAGAAGCTTTATTCGAGTGTTGTAAACCCCGACTATGACTACTCATTCACTGCAAGGAATCACTTCCAGGACAAGATCGAACTTATTCTGAAGCCGCAGGAGATAGAGTGCTACAATATCGGGGGAGATGCACTCAAGTGGGCCGGATTATCGCTTGCAGACAACATAAGCGGCAACGGCTGGGAGGACGGAATGAGAACACTCTGTGACAATTCATCCCGCCTCTATATCATTAGAAAGAAGGTTCAGAAGTGAATAAAATAGTAGTTGCCGGCGGAGGTGTTTTCGGTACCTCCATAGCCGAGCGCCTTGTATGGAACAGAAATAATGATGTGACGATACACACTATCGAAGAGGATGTGGAGAAAGATATCACACTCAATCACCAGAATACGAAATACTTTCCGACAAAGTTTCTCTCCGCGTCTCTCAAAGCGACGACAGACGACGCCGTCTTCAACTCTGCGGATGTCATACTTCTTGTGCTTCCTTCGAAAGTAATTGTTCCCTTCTCCGAAAGAATCGCGCTGAAGGTAAAAAACAACCCCCTTATCATAAACCTTGCAAAGGGAATGAGCGATGAGGGTGCCTTCATAACAGAAGACATTCCGTTCGAGAGACGCGCAAGCATGAAGGGGCCGAGTTTTGCAATCGAGACGATGAACGGCTTTCCGACTTCCTTCACATTCGGAGGAAAAAAAGAAGACTATGAATATTTTCTTGAGAACGTTCTCCCCCATACAGGATTCACACTCGACTGGACTGAAGATACAAGGAGCGTGGAACTCTGCTCAATATTGAAGAATATGTATGCAATAGCGATAGGACTTGTCTCCGGTAAATACGGCTCTCCGAATGTCGACTTTCTTGTCTACACGAAGGCTGTAAGGGAGATGAGAATGCTCCTCAGGCTCTATGGGTGCTCTGAAGAGACCATCTTCTGCTATTGCGGACTGGGCGACCTGGGACTGACGGCGCTCAACGACCTCTCTCGTAACAGAACCTTCGGCATGCTCATCGGAAAGGGGTTCCTCTTCAACGAAGAAAAGAACGCGGCAACTGTAATCGAGGGAAAGCGGACAATCGAGATAATTGCAAAGACAGTCAAGGAGAGGGGACTCGAAAAGGACTTTCCTCTTGTAATGAGCCTCTACTCTCTTCTCTACGAGAACGGAAATCTCAAGGAGTATTATCTAAGTGTCCTTAAATAGGAAAGAAAGTCTGAAGAGCCTTATTCTTCTTGCCTTCCCGATCATAATGGAAGAAATACTCTCGACCCTCCTTCAATACGTCGACACCGCAATGGTGGGAAGACTCGGTGCGGAGGCAACATCCTCCGTAAGTCTCACAAGTACGGTCAACTGGCTCATCTACTCACTCTTCTCGTCCTTCGGAATTGCAGTTACAGCCATAATAAGCACCGCACTCGGAGCTGATGACAGGAAGAAGATAAAGAATACTTCTTCTCTCGCGTTTACTCTCTCTCTTCTCATGGGCGTCGTATTTGCCGCTCTTGCCGTCGCACTAAGCCCGTATATCCCGAAGTGGATGAATGCAGCTCTCTCAATACAGAGCAGTGCTTCCATGTATTTTGCAATAATCAGCCTCGCTATCCCTTTCAGAGCAGTAATAATAATCGGCAGTTCGGCCCTTCGTGCCGTAAAGGACACAAAAACACCTCTCTATATATCGCTCTCGGCCAATTTGATGAACATAGTTTTGAACTATCTCCTCATCTACACCTTCTCGCTCGGTGTGAAGGGTGCGGCCACAGCAACTCTCATATCATACGGGGCGGCATCAATTATTATGATTATCGTATGGAAAAGAAAAGAGATCCTCGCATTCAAAGAGCTGCAGATAGATGGAAGAATCATGAAGGAGGCGTGGGACATTTCGCTCCCGGCGGCGCTTACAAATACGACAAGCTGTCTGGGACACATAGTCTTTGCTTCCCTCGTGTCGTCAATGGGAACCGTCCTCTTTGCAGCACACTCCATAGCACTTTCCGCCGAAACCATATTCTATGTTCCGGGATACGGTCTCAGAGGTGCCACGCAGACCATGATCGGAATATCTGTCGGAGAGAAGAACAAGAAACTTTTCATTGAGATTGAAAAGGAGACGATGGCTCTCACCATCATAATGATGACAATAACCGGCACTCTCCTCTATTTTTCAGCAGAAGCCGTCATGTCATTCTTCACACCCGATATGACTGTGATAGAAGAAGGGTTCCGGATACTCCGTCTCATCGCATTCACGGAGCCGCTCTTCGGCATAATGATCGCTGCCGAGGGTATATACTACGGTCTGGGAGAAACAAAATACCCCTTCATCATCGAGACTATGGGGGCATGGGGTATAAGAATCCTCTTCTCTACAATTCTCATAAGAGCCTTTGACGCCACGCTCTCCGGAGTATGGATGTGCATGGCGGCAGATAACACATTCAGAGCACTGGGACTTGCTTTCCCGATTCTTTGTAAAAGAGGAACAAGGCTCTTCGAGGAGAAGACTCTCACTCTAGAGTAAAGACAGCTGTCACTGTGGCGGAGACAGATAGATCTCCCTGGTAATATGTTGTCGAGTAGTAGCTGTCTGAAGAAGCTTCAGTAAGCATCACCTTGCTGTTTGCGGGTGCATAGTAGGAATAGCTGACACTGCCCTCCGAAAGAGAAAGCACCTTCCCCACCTTCATATTGACGCCGTCTGCATAGTCAGAAGCCTTCTTCAAAGCCGCCCCGGCTGCCATTTTCCTCGCTTCCGCCTCCTCGAGAGAGGTATCGAGTTTCGAATAGGAAATCGAAGAGATGGAAATACCATCGAGAATACTCAATCTGTCATAGACCTTCCCGACTCTCTCGAGACCGTTCTTCAACACGATCGTAAGACTCTGGCTGGCTCTCTGTCCCGCAAGTGTTCTCTTTCCGTCAATCCACTCATACGATGGATTTATATTCATATAATCGGTTGAGATCTCGTCGCCCGAGAGTTCAAATTCATCCTTGAGGATATTCACCGCACTTTGAATCATCAGCGATGATGTATTTCTTGCTTCCTCCGTTGTCTCTGCAGTACTCTCTGCCGTTATTGTGAAGGATGCCGAGTCAGGGATGACAGAAACAGAGCTCGTCCCCGTTACAGCGACTGTACTAGTCTCTTCTTTATCGACTGTCGCACATCCCATCAAAGAGAGAACGATCAACACCACTAACATAAATAATGATAATTTTCTCATTTTTTTCTCCTTAATCCTTTCTCCTCCTCCGCCTTTCTCATAAAAGCAAATAGAGCCGAAAGCATTATTCCGTTCGAAAACGGGCCTCTTCCCATTTCCCGGATCACATCTTCAACGGGAAGATAGACTAATTCTATCTCCTCGTTCTCGTCTAAATTCTGTTCACCCGTCTTCTCGAGGTTACGTGCAAGGAAGAAGGTCTGCCTGTTCGTCATGAAGGCTGGATTGGGATTGAAAGAGGCTATTTCCTCGAGCTCTCCCGAATACCCCGTCTCCTCCATGAGTTCACGCCCCGCAGCCATCTCGGGGCTCTCCCCCTCCTCTATTAAACCTGCCGGAAACTCAATTGTTATACTTTCCGAACCGTGACGGTACTGTCTCTCCATCAAAAAAAGCGGAGTCCCGTCCTCACCCTCGAACCATGGTATTACACTCACCCAGTCTGGAAGAGCGAGTGTCACAAACTCCCCCTTCTT
Source organism: uncultured Oscillospiraceae bacterium (assembly GCA_963636745.1). Taxonomy (GTDB): domain Bacteria; phylum Spirochaetota; class Spirochaetia; order Sphaerochaetales; family Sphaerochaetaceae; genus Ornithospirochaeta. The sequence goes on from CAVHKW010000003.1 coordinate 31,786, forward strand.
ATCGCCATGGGTACGCAGCGAGAGGTCTACCGACAATATACGGGAGGAAAAGGCTCTCCTCTTCTCTCCCGTCTTCCATTTCAATTTTTCGTCATTCATTGTTTTCTGCTTGAACACTCTGCTGTGCAGTGCGAACACTCACTCGGCGAACATGATGGCGTATTCTGATAGTCAAACGCACGCCCTGTTGTGCACGCATCACCCTTTTCAAGCTTCTCTGCTATCTCGAGGAGGGCCTTCGCACTGGGATGAGTCGTCTCCTTGATCCACTCGTCACCTCTGTCTTCGCTTTCCATTAAATCAAGTTCCATTGGAATTGATCCGAGGAACGGCACATTCATCTCAAGAGCCATGTTCCTTCCGCCGTTTCTCCCGAAGATCGGAATATCGTACCCGCAGGAGGGACACTTGAGGCCTGACATGTTCTCGATGACACCGATGATCGGAAGAGAGCATTTACGGGCGAATGTAACGGAACGTCTCGAGTCAAGTATTGCAACTTCCTGCGGCGTTGTTACGATAACTGCTCCCGTGATGTCCTTTATGGACTGGACGACTGTCAGCTGCTCGTCACCCGTTCCGGGAGGAGTATCGATGATGAGATAGTCAAGAGTTCCCCACTCCGTATCGCCGAGGAACTGTCTTATGACTCCCATCTTCATAGCACCGCGCCATATAATCGCATCCCCGGGGTCCGGGATTGCAAAGGCAAGCGACATAACCTTTATGCCGTTTTCCGTCTCGACGGGAAGGATAGTCTCGCCGTCGGGGGAAGTAAGCTCTCCATCCTTTATTCCAAGCATCTTTGCACAGTTGGGGCCGTGTATATCGCAGTCGAGGATACCGACAGAGCATCCCATTTCCCTCAGGGCATTTGCAATATTGACGGTGACGGTGGTCTTTCCGACTCCGCCTTTACCCGACATGACGACAATCTTACGCTTTATAAGATTCATCCTGTTATCTATTTTTTCAGTTTGAAGATCGTATTCCGAATTATCCATTTTTCATCTCCATAACCAAATATAACGAAAAGAGAGAAAAGAACAAGAGTTTAAGGCATATGTTAAATGCTCTTTACATTACTTATGAATAGTTGAATTTATATCTAATTCTTTGTTAGAATTAAACAAAATCTAATTTCCAGATTAGGAGAAAAAAATAAATGTTGGCATTACTAACAAATCTGCCCGGTGCTTATTTGAGTGCGCAGCTCAAAGACGGAATCGTGTTAATGTTCCTTGGGATGATTGTTGTCTTCATTTTCCTGACTATTCTTATTTACTCCATTAAACTTATGTCTAAGATTGTTGGGAAAAATGCGGTAGCAGAAGAACCAAAGAAGAAGGTTGCTACTCAACCTGCAACAGTAGCTAAAGTAAATGACGATGATAAGATTGCAGCTGCCATTGCAGCTTCAGTCAGCAAAGGAAGGTAAACATTAATGGCACAGAAGAAAATTAATTTCATGTGTACTGCTTTCAGAGACGGCTTCCAGTCTGTCTATGGAGCAAGAGTTTTCACAAAAGACTTCATGCCGGCGGTAGCCGCTGCTAAAGAAGCAGGAATCAGACATTTCGAAGCAGGCGGCGGTGCCAGATTCCAGGCTCTTTATTTCTATACAAACGAAGATGCTTTCGCCATGATGGACGAATTCAGAAAAGTTGCAGGTGAAGATGCCAATCTACAGACTCTTGCACGCGGTGTCAACATCGTCGGCCTTGATTCGCAGCCGAGAGATATGATCAAGCTTCATGCCCAGCTCTTCAAGAAGCACGGTATTACCACAATCAGAAACTTCGACGCTCTCAACGACGTAAACAACCTCATCGACAGCGGTAACGCCATCCACGACGCAGGTCTCAAGCACGAAGTAACGGTCACAATGATGAGCCTTCCGGAAGGAGTCAGAGGCGCACACGATCCTGATTTCTATGAAAGAATTCTCAAAGAGATCATCGCAGCAAAGATCCCGTTCGATTCTCTCTGCTTCAAGGATGCATCAGGAACAAGCACACCTCACAATGTTTATGAGACAATCAAGAGAGCACGCAAACTCGTAGGTCCCAACATGAACATCGTCTTCCATTCACACGAGACAGCAGGCGTTTCAATCCAGCAGTACATGGCGGCAATCGAAGCAGGTGCAAGTCAGCTCGACCTCTCCATGTCTCCTGTATCAGGTGGAACATGCCAGCCCGATATCATAACAATGTGGCACGCTCTCAGAGGAACAGACTACACTCTCGATATCGACATCGAGAAAGTCAGAAAGGCAGAAAGCGTATTCGAAGAATGCATGGCTGACTACTTCCTTCCTCCCGAGGCAACAAAGGTCAACCCTGAAATTCCGTTCTTCCCGCTCCCGGGCGGCGCTCTCACAGCAAACACACAGATGCTCAGAGACAACAACCTCATGGATAAATATCCCGAGATTGTCGCAGCTATGGGCGAGACAGTTGCAAAGGGCGGATTCGGAACAAGCGTCACACCTGTCAGCCAGTTCTACTTCCAGCAGGCATTCAACAACGTAATGTTCGGGCCATGGAAGAAGTTCGCTGAAGGTTACGGCAAGATGGTTCTCGGCTACTTCGGAAAGACTCCTGTCGCTCCGGATCCGGAAGTTGTAAAGCTTGCTTCCGCTCAGCTCAAGCTCGAGCCGACAACGGAGAAGGTTGTCGATATCAACGACAGAGATCCCAAGAAGGGTGTTGCAGCAGCAAAGGCTATGCTTGAAGAAGCCGGCCTACCTCTCACAGACGAGAACATCTTCATTGCAGGTGCATGTAAGGAGAAGGGAATCCTCTACCTCACAGGAAAGGCACATGTCAACGGCGTCAGACTCAAGAGTGAAATGGCTCAGGCTGAAGCTAAGGCAGCTCCGAAGGCTGAAACAAAGAAGAGTGCAGAGGGCGAATACACAGTCACAGTCGGCGGCAAGAAATACGGCGTCAAGCTCACTGCAAACACAGCAGTCGTCAACGGAAAGGAATATCCTCTCTCGGTTGTCGATGGTATTGCAGCAGAAACAAAGGCAGCTCCGAAGGCTGAAGCCAAGGTTACAGCAAAGAAGACTGTCAAGACAGTCGGAAGCACGGAAGTCGTCGCTCCGATGCCCGGTCTTGCTCTCCGCTTCGAAGTTAAGGTCGGCGATACGGTAAAGAAGGATCAGGTTCTCTGTGTCATGGAAGCCATGAAGATGGAAAACGAGATCTACTCACCATGTGACGGCGTCATCTCATCAATCTCGGCTAACCAGGGCGATCAGCTCCAGGCCGGTGACCTTCTCATGACTATCGGAGGCTCTGTTGAAGAGGTCGTCGAAGAAGAAGTCGTTGAAGAAGTTGTCGAGGAAACAGCTCCGGTTGAAGAGGCAGCAGTAGAAGAGACTCCGGTAAGTGGAGAAGGAACAGAGGTTCTCGCTCCAATGCCCGGTCTTGCTCTCCGCTTCGAAGTAAAGGTCGGAGACAAGGTCGAGAAGGACCAGGTTCTCTGTGTCATGGAAGCAATGAAGATGGAAAATGAAATCTATTCTCCAGTTGCAGGCACAGTCGCATCGATATCTGTTAACCAGGGCGATCAGCTCCAGGCTGGTGACCTCATCATGGTTATTGCATAAGGAAAGGGAATATGTCAGATATTCTAAATGGATTTGTACAGCTTTGGTATTCAACAGGGCTCTATGGTTTTTTAACAGTTGAGAAAGGCTGGGGAAATGCCCTCATGATTCTTGTCGGCTTTCTCCTCCTCTACCTGGCTATAAAGAAGGGCTTCGAGCCGCTCCTTCTTGTTCCAATCGGAATGGGTTGTGTACTTTCAAACATCCCTCTTGCTTATATTGCAGGAGTTGACCCGAACAGTACATTCGCAGCAACAGGCTTCATCAAGATCCTCTACGATGCAGGTATCGAGACAGGGCTCTTCCCTGTTCTGATCTTTATGGGTGTCGGCGCCATGACAGACTTCGGTCCGCTCATTGCAAACCCGAAGACTCTTCTTCTCGGTGCTGCAGCACAGCTGGGTATCTTCGTTGCTCTCATCGGCGCAATGCTTCTTGCATATATCCCGGGAATCAACTTCACACTCAATGTTGCTTCATCCATCGGTATCATCGGTGGTGCAGACGGTCCTACAGCCATCTATGTAACAAGTAGACTTGCTCCAAGCTATCTTGGTTCAATTGCAGTCGCAGCTTACTCCTACATGGCACTCGTTCCCGTCATCCAGCCGCCTATCATGAAGGCTTTGACAACACTTGACGAGAGAAAGATCAGAATGCAGCAGCTCCGCCCGGTAAGCAAGGCAGAGAAGATCATCTTCCCGATCCTTGTTATCACACTATGCGGAATCCTCCTTCCGTCAGCAGTACCTCTCATGGGTGCTCTCATGTTCGGTAACCTCGCTAAGGAATGCGGTGTTCTCGGAAGACTTGCGGACACAATGAGCAATGCTCTCATGAACACAGTAACTATCTTCCTCGGCCTCTCAGTCGGTTCGAAGATGGCTGCAGACAAGTTCCTCAACCTCGAAACTCTCGGTATTCTCCTACTCGGTGCCGTCGCATTCGGATTCGGAACAGCAGGTGGTGTCCTTCTTGGAAAGCTCATGAACAAGCTCGATCCCAAACACCCGATCAACCCGCTTATCGGAGCAGCAGGTGTTTCAGCCGTTCCTATGGCAGCCCGTGTTGCATCCAAGGTCGGTCAGGAAGCAGACACACAGAACTTCCTTCTCATGCATGCCATGGGTCCGAACGTATCCGGTGTCATCGGTTCTGCAGTAGCAGCAGGTGTTCTCCTCTCTGTCGTACCAAGCATGATGGAGACTATCTCTCCTCTTCTTGCTGGTTTCCAGGTTATAATGTAATCACAAACGGACAGAAATATGGGGGTGTTACAAAAGTCGGTTTGACTCCGATTTTTGACACCCCTTATTTTTACC
>CAVHKW010000004.1:0-17492 GCA_963636745.1 uncultured Oscillospiraceae bacterium
GTTCGAAGATATAAAGGTTGAAGCTTACAATGTATGGAGGCGTCTTTGAAGCCTCTGACACAGAAGACAAGATAAAAGAGCTGGAAGCAAAGACAGGTGAGAGTGATTTCTGGTCCAACCCCGGAGAAGCCGAGAAGACATTCCAGAAGCTTAACTCTCTCAAGGAAAGCTACTACCCGTGGAAGGAGATGATCAAGGAAATTGATGACCTGGGTGAGCTTATAGATCTCTACAAGGGTGAAGAGGACGAAGATTTGAGAGCCGAACTCGAGAAGCAGATAGACGACCTCGAGAAAGCATTCAAACCTCTCAAAGTCAAAACTCTTCTCGACGGGAAGTTCGACAAGAACAATCTCTATCTCTCCGTTCATGCCGGAGCGGGTGGAACTGAAGCATCCGACTGGGCGAGCATGCTCATGAGAATGTATATAAGATGGACTGAAAGACACGGCTTCAAGTGTGAAATACTCGACCTCGAGGAGAACGAAGGCGGAATTAAATCCGTTACTATGAAGGTCAGCGGAGAGTATGCTTTCGGTTACCTCAAGGGGGAGGCGGGTGTTCACCGCCTGGTGAGAATATCGCCGTTCGATGCTGCAAAGAGGCGACACACCTCTTTTGCCTCCGTCTATGCCTCCGCAGAAGTCGATGACGACATCGAAATCGATATTAAACCCGAGGATTACAGACTCGATACATACCGTGCGGGAGGTGCCGGTGGACAGCATGTCAACAAGACCGACTCAGCTGTACGTATCACACACTATGCAACGGGCATCGTCGTACAGTGTCAGAACGAAAGAAGCCAGTATATGAATAAGGATGTCGCCTTCAAGATGCTCAGGGCAAAGCTCTACGAGTATTATCAGAAGGAGAAGGAGAAGGAGAAAGAGGCCAATGCAATTGCAAAGGAGGATATAGCATGGGGAAGCCAGATAAGAAGCTATGTCTTCCAGCCTTATACTCTCGTTAAGGATCACCGTACCAATTACAGCACAGGTAACATAAGCGCTGTCATGGATGGAGAGATTGATGACTTCATTGAAAGCTATCTCCACTTTGCCAAGGAAAGCTAAGGTTTTCCTTATTGTGTTTTTACTTTTTTCCCTCTCTCTTCCCATCTACAGCGAGAGTTTCGCTCTCTCCGTAAGCGGTGGAAGCGGGAGTTATAAAACTCTCCTCCTGGGGGTTCTCTCGTCCTTTGAAACTGTCGGAAGCGGGAGAGTTCTTACACTCAGAGAAGAGAGACGGGAGAGGGAGACTCTTATTAAAGACGCAAAGACAAAGACTGAAGAGAGCAGAAACGAGAAATGGAGCGAAAAGAAGGAAGAGGCCAGCACAGAGATAACATCCCTCGCACTCTCCATAACTCAGGACGACTTCTCCCTCTATGATGAGTTTCTCTCCTCCGGCGACAGGGACGCGAATGATTACATCAGGGCGGAGAAAGCCGTAGACGGACTACTCTACATAAAAAGCGAAGAAGACGGGAGTGTCGAGAAGGTTGATCTCTATTTCAACGGCGATTTAATACACTCCGCATGGTACTCATCCGCTCTCAGAGAGAGCGAAGAGGAGGCACTCTATAGTCTTTTCTCTTCTCTTTTCCTTTCCGATGACTATTCGCTCTATAAGCTCAGTGTCAGTCCATCCGACGCTGCCGTTCTTGTTGATGGGACAATGCTCGAGAGCGGAAAGAGATATCTTATCTTGAAAGACGGTACACATACATTCTCCCTCTCGTCATACGGAAGTAAGAGCGCCGTTTTCAGCTTTGATCTTGACGGAAGCGCATCCGAGCTCTCACTCTCTCTCGAGAAGGCCGAGCCTTTTACACTCTCTCTTACGACCTATCCATTCGATGTTGATATATTCGTCAACGGAATCAGGAGAGAAGAGAAGATCATAGATGGTCTTTACACACCCTTTTTGATAACTCTCAGTAGAGAGAACTTTGCCGAGTACTCCTACCAGGAGAGAACAGAGAAGAATCACATTACACTTTACATGGCGCCTCAGTGGATAGAGGATGCGGATTTGATCAACGAAAAGAAAGATACATTCTATAAATCGCTTTTCTATCTTCTTCTTTCCTACGGCGGTTATACGGCATCGAATGCAATATCCTCCTACTACTCGAGCGATATCGGGAATGTGTCAAAGGTTGTTTTTACCGGGTGCTCGGTAGTATCATTAATAGAGTTGGTCAGAAGTGCAGTCGATTATTACAATTCGGCGAAACTCGGCTTATGAGGTAATATTATGGGACTATTTGCAAAATTCAGTGAAAAGATAAAAAAGTTGTTTACAACGCAGAAGATCGATGAGGAATTCTTCGAGAATCTGGAAGATACACTCCTCGAGGGGGATCTCGGAGCGAGATTGACGGATGAAATAGTCTCAAATCTCCGTAAAGAGGCGAAAGAGAACAGGATTACATCCTCGTCGGACTTGCAGAAGAAGATGAAAGAGCTCCTCAGCGAATATATAGAGCCGGGAAAAGTAGAGCTCAACGAGGGCCTCAACGTCTTCATGATTCTCGGTGTCAACGGTGTGGGGAAGACGACAAGTATCGCAAAGATGGCATCTTACTACAGAGAGAAGGGAAAGAAGGTTCTTCTTGCCGCAGCCGATACATTCCGTGCAGCCGCTGTAGACCAGATCGATATACATGCAGAGAGACTCGGCCTCAGGATCGTCAAGCAGCATACGGGAAGCGACCCGGGCGCTGTCGTATATGACGCCGTCTCCTCCGCCCTGGCGCAGGGGGACGACCTTGTTCTTGTCGATACGGCCGGACGAATGCACAACAAGGAAAACCTTATGCGTGAACTCCAGAAGATGGATAAGATCGTGAAGGGACGGGGAGTTAAGGACGAGAACTATAAAAAGTACATAGTAATCGATGCTACTACCGGTCAGAACGGCCTCTCGCAGGCGACACTCTTCAACGAAGCTGTACACCTCGACGGAGTCATATTGACGAAGTACGACTCCGCAGCAAAGGGCGGAGCTCTTGTCCAGATAGGAAAGACACTTCACCTTCCGATCCTCTTTGTGGGAACGGGCGAGAAATATTGTGATATACATCCATTCGATAAGGATGAGTATCTTGATGCTTTAATCGGCCTGGAGAGTTAAGTTGAAGAGAGCCTCTGTTCTTCTTTTTCTTATTTTGCTTTTCGTTCCTCTATTCTGTGCAGTCTATTCATCGAATGAACTGGGGCAGAAGAAGGAGGAGCTTGAGTCTGTCCCATCTTCGGGGTGGGCTGTCGAAGTGAACGGGAACGAGGAGACTCTCTACCGTGACGGCAGAGTAGTTAAAAGGACCACAACTACTTCTCTTACAACCACCATTGAGGAAGGAGAGAGAGAAGAGAGCATAATCCGTAATGAAGAGGGACTTATAGAGCGGAGGATCATCAAGGACGGAGAGAAAAGTGAAGAGTACAACTACTTCTACTCGGGTAACATTCTTACCGGTTACAACTACGCTCTTGACTCCGCTCTTATCGAAAAAGTCGAATACATAACAGACGAGGACGGACTTCTACTTTACTACCGTGTAAAAGACAAGGGCGTATACATCACAAATGAAGCTGCTGTGAATGAAGACGGCAGGAAGGTCTCTCTCCTCTCGTCGAACGGGCGGGAGGAAACAATTACAAGAGAGAGTGAAGACGGCGGCTACATAGAAAGAAGGGGCGGCGTGGAGTACACATACGACAATAACGGACGCCTTGTAAAAGAAGAAAGTGAAGAAACTCTCATTGAATACACGTATTCAGATGACGGCACTCTCGTAAGAAAGAAGAAGACGGGAGAGGATGGAGTATATGTCACAGCTTACGGCGAGAGGGAGGTAGTCTCTCTTTATAAAAACGACGGAACAAAGATATATGATCGCTTCACACGGGACGACGGAACGATAGAAGAGACACGCTATGTAAACGGGAAGGCGGAGTATCTTTTCATATATGACCGTGACGGCAGAAGAATAATGGAGGCGAGGGCGCTGTGATTCTTTTTCTCTCCCTCAGGTATGCATTCTCTTCTTCCAAAGCTCTCAGAGCAAGAACAGTTAGGATAGCAGTTACGACGATGCTGAGTCTTGTCGTTGTGATCTCCGTCATCTCGATAATGGATGCACTCCAGAGCGGACAGTTTGACGCGATAAGAAACACGAGGTCATTTGACTATGTAATTGAAGGGGACGTTAAGGACGAAATTTCATCTTTAGTAACAAAAGGGAGTGTCTTTGTGTACGGCGAGGGGGAGGCGATAACAGAGAGCGGGGCATACCTTGTGAGGTACATAGACTCCTCTTATGAGGGGAAAATCAACTATTACATAGGAGACTCCTCGTCGCTTCTTGTCCCCATGAGTTTTTACCGCTCCTCGAACGGAGGCACCGTTACCCTCTATATGCTGAAGACCGGAGAAAAGACCCGGCTCCTTTCATCCGAGAGTTTCACGATCAGCGGAATATATTATACAGAGCTCGGCAGTGAATTCGATGATTCGATGCTCTTTCTTCCTCTCGATAAGGCCGATATAAACGTCGTGAGGAAGACTGCACTCAAAGGAATAAGCGACAGGGAAAAAGATCTCCTTACCCGGAACGGCTATACTCTTATATCGTGGAAAGATTCGGAGAGCGGAATTTACGGGGCCTTTGCACTCGAGAAGGGCCTTATGTACGGAGTTCTCTCCATGCTCTTTATAATAATCGCAGTCTCCTTGAAGTCGAGTGTTGCGCTCTTTTTCTCCGAGAGGCTGAAGGAGATGGCGGAGCTCGAAATCCTGGGGCTTGGTAGAAAGAGTATAAAGTGGACGGCTATACTTTCATTTTTAATTGTAATCCTGATAGGCATAGCATCCTCACTGCTTTTCGGAAAGCTGACTCTTATCATCATTGAGAGAATAACAACATCCTCTCCCTACATGATGACTCTTTCTCTCCATATGCCGTTTAAGGGATTCATGTTCTTCTCTCTCTTAATGGTTGTTCTTACATTTGTTTTTGCGTCGAATGAGAACAAGAAGCGTGAGAAGAGGGATTTAATCGAGGTTATTTATGAGCATTGAACTGTTGAAACTGGATAATATTACAAAGTCATATGAGACACCGGACGGAGGAAAACTCGAGATATTGAAAGGTGTAAACCTCATTCTCAGAGACGGAGAGAGTATTGCGATAATGGGGCAGAGCGGCTCGGGTAAGACGACGCTCCTCAATATTGCGGCGCTCCTCCTGAAGCCTTCGTCCGGACACATTTATTACTCCGGGGAAGAGGCTAAGGCTTCAAAGGACAAGGACTTGTCAAAGCTCAGAAACAAATATATGGGCTTTGTTTTCCAGTCATCAATGCTTCTTGAAGATTTCACGATACTTGAAAATGTTGCAATGCCTCTTTTGATAAGAGGGGAGAAGAAAAAGGATGCGCTTGAGACTGCAGCGCACTACCTTGATCTTGTTAATCTCGGCGAGAGACGTGACTACAGGCCGTCCCTGCTCTCGGGGGGAGAGAGACAGCGTGTTTCGATTGCACGAGCGCTTTCGGCATCTCCTTCTCTCGTATTCGCAGACGAGCCGACGGGAAACCTCGATGAAGAGACAAGTTCTAAGGTCGAGGATCTTCTCTTCGAGAGCGTCAGAAAAGAAAACAAAGGCATGGTCGTCGTAACTCATAATCCTTCTTTTGCAGCCAAAGCCGATAAAACCTACATCCTGAAGAATGGAGTGTTATATGAGAAATGACGGGGAGAGACTATATATCTCACGAAAGAACGGAAGGGGAATGAGTGCAAAGTACATTCTCAGGCACTATGCTCCGTCTCTCATTGTCTTTCTTGTTGTCCTTACTCTCACATTCATCATGGTCTTCATCTCCTCGATGACTGGTGCGATAGAGAGAATGATAGTTCTTCTCGGGAGCGGCAGTGTATCCACTTCCACATATGTTGATGTCTCTGGATATAAGGACGCGCGGATAGACGAAGTCAAAGAGGGGGATGGAATACTCTACAGCAGTGACAAAACAAATCTTGTGCACCTCAAAGGTGTAAACATTATAGAATATTTCGCATCCGAGAGAGGAGATGGGATGAACCTCGAACTCCTTGACGAGAGCTTTCGTAATGATATTGTGATCTCGTCTTCTCTTTCATCCCTCCTCGGGGTCGTGAAGGGCGACAGAATGACGCTTTTATTATATGAGAAGGAGAAGGACAGAGCACGCCCCGTTCTTGTTACGGTGAGGGGAATCTTCTCCTCGGGCTATGCCCAGCTCGATAAGTATCTGGGGTATGTCGACATATCGCTTCTCGACGGTGATTCGACATATGAGATACTCCTCTCAAAAGACGAAGACACAGCGAGTTTCGCCGAATCATTATGGAAAGAAGGAATCTACTGTACAACTTACAAAGAGAAATACTCCTCGTTATGTAACAACGTTAACGAGTCCATAATGATTTTGAATATCATTCTCATCCTTATTGCATTTCTTGCAGCCTTCTTCAGTATAGACATAGCACATGTTTATATAACAGAAGACTGGGATGATATAAAATCTCTCCGCATTATGGGAATGAGCGAGAAGAGAGTGAGGGCTGTCTATAGAAGAATGACTCTCTCGACTCTTTCCGTCTCTTCGCTCCTCGGTATTCTCTTAGGAACTGCGCTCTCTCATCTTGCGCCATCTCTCATGAGAGTCCTCGCTGAAAACGAACCCGAGATAGTCGAGTATTACATATCATCATTCACACTCTCGATTCCTTACTTGTCGCTCATAGCGATGTTCATATCGATGCTGGTCTTATCTGGATTGACGCTGAGAGTGGAGCTCTACCGTAGGAGAGTGTAAAAAAGAGGGTGCCCGATAAGACACCCTTATGTGAGAGAGCTCTCTCAAGCTCTGCTCATTGCTTCCTGGAAATCCCTCTGATCTGTGAAGATCTCTTCTTTATAAGGATTCTTCTTCTGCTGTACAGAGCGCTTGATGATTGACGCGAGGATGAGCACATTGGCAATGAGTGCTATGACTGCGATAATGCCCTGCATCTTCGGATCTGCAGATGTCGGACGGACTGCTGCATCCATGACGCCGTCTGTGTAGAGTGACGGGATAACCGTGAATACGCTCCTATCCTGGAAGAGAGGGAATACCTGTGCAAACATACACCAGAGTGCAAGAGTGTTGGCACGGTTCTGAATCCAGCCGCCCTTGTTCCAGAAGTGGTTTGCAAAGGTCGGTGCAAGGAGAAGTGCCAGACCGCAGTACCATGCATGTGTCGGGAGACAGTTATATGTGTACTCGAAGTTCCAGAGGTCATAAGCAAGGATGTAGCACCATGTCATATCGGGCCAGAGCATATCTTTCTGATCCTTGGATGAGTAGATTCCCCACCATGCTGTCATACAGAATATGTTGATAATACCTGCAATTCCGTTTAGCCAGTTCCACCAGCCGCCGTAAAGCCATACGTTCTCGGATGAGAGCCACCAGCGGTCACCGAACTGTTTCATTGCGATAGCGCCCTTGATTCCTGACTCGAAATCACTTGCAACAGCGATGAGAATGTTGATTGCGACGATGACGAACGGGAAAGCCTTGAACCAGTCTGTCTTACCTATGCCCCACTTATATTTGAGCATCATGAAGCCGATACATCCGGTTGTTGCAGCGTAGAGCTTTGCATAATGGAACCAGCTGTTCATGTTTGTGTAAGTCTGGTTGTTCAATGCCCATTCTGCTCCGCACTTAGCGCTGATAGCGATGACGATGAAGTAGACTGTGAGGACAGCAGGAAGAGCGATAAAACAGATAAAGCCTCCCTTCTTCGTGCGGCGTGCGAACTCATTAGTGAGTACAAGTCCGGTAAATACCATTAGGAAACCAAGTAGCTGAAAAACTGCGGTTTCACCATAAATTTGGAAAAACATAATCCATCTCCTTTGATAGAATCTCGTCCGCAGTAAAGTATTCGGCTCCCCCGGGACGGAAGGCCTTCCGGTCTCTAGGGGTAGAATACCACCATGATAGGAAGAGAGCAATAATAACGCCTTTTTTATCGTTATATTTTTATATAAAGAAGTAAATGTTATACAGTCAAAAACAGATGCAAAGCTGCAATCTCTTCTGACTGTTATGAAGAAAACAGGTGACGATAAAAATCTATTATACGTACTGATGGAGGAATAAGACGTCCTGTGTAGACGATACAATCGAAAATTAATGAAATAAAATGTTATAATATAAAGAATTAAAAATTCTTTACTTTGAACCGGGGGGGGGTATACTGAGGAAGTAGGGAATTCCTACAAAGGGGAAAATATGAGAAAACTATTAATTGCATTATTGGTTTTGGTTTCTATTTTTGCTTTTGTCTCCTGTGACGACAGCAAAAACGTACCGGATGAGATCACGGTATCTACCTGGGATGGAACTATTGATAAATCCTGGTACACAAAAGGTACGACAGAGTACACCTTGACAGAAGCAAGCCAGCTTGCAGGTTTGGCTGAGCTTGTAAATGGTAAAACTGATGATTTCAAAGGTGTTACCATCAAACTCGCAAATAACATCAATTTGAATAACAAACAGTGGACACCAATCGGGCTCTATAGTGATGAAGAAGACACTACAGATTTTGAAAAGAAGCCCTTCTCTGGTACATTTGATGGACAGAACCACACAATCATAGGTTTAAAGATTGAATTAGATAATAAAAAATCTTCTTACAGAGCATTGTTCGGCTATGTAAACGGCACTGTTGAGAATTTGACTGTGGCAGGAACGGTTATAGCTTGTGACTCGGCAGGTGTTGTCGGAGCACTCGGAGATGGGGGAAAGATTGACCACGTGACAAATAAGGTCAATGTCAGCAATACTACATCAACAGGTGGTGACTATCCACATGCTAAAGCTGCAGGTATAGTTGTTGCTGTGAAAAAAGGAACTGCGACAATTAGTAACTGTACAAATGACGGCACAATAACTTCGACTGCTACTGATACCAGAGATGATGCTGTCGGTGGAATCGTTGCATGGTCTAACGCAAGTAATCTGACAATAACCGGATGTGTAAACAATGGTAAAATAGAATCAAAAGGCGGTCAGTATGCGGGTGGAATAATCGGTGCTGTAAGAAAACATAAAGATGATGCTACTGCCGAAGTGCCTGTTAAAATTTCTAATTGTAAAAACAACGCTGTTATTACTGCAGAAAGTAAGATTGTTGGTGGAATCATCGGACAAGTTGGAACATATGCAACGAATCCATTAAAACCGACTTTGACTGATTGTTCGACCGCAAATGACTATAAGTTAGTTGGAACAGGTGACGTTGATGATTCTAGTGCTAAATGATTTTCTTGCATAAATTATTAACAACACAAGTCACCTTCGGGTGGCCTTTTTCACGTCTAAAAAAGGAGCCTCTATTGCAATCTCTGATTCAAAATAAACCTTCATATCTCACGAATGGGACGTTTTTCGTCAACGAAAGCAGTCTGGTATGACGATATCGTGAAGAGAATATTGTGCATATCATTCAGCTCTTTTTGTCATGTGACTGTATAAACGCACTTTTAAGGAAAGAGCTAAAGGAGTGAGAATAAAGAAGGATGAATGAAGGCCGGAGTGGCCCTCATCTATCAGATTTCAATTCCATCGATGAACACTTTCTTAATATTGCAGCTCTCATCTACTATGACGAGATCGGCATCTTTTCCTTCTTTGATTGAACCTGTTTCATTATCCATACCTATGAGGGAGGCTGGAGTCAGGGACAAGAGCTTTGATGCTTCATGCATGCTCATCTTCATTGTCTGGTGGAGTGTCCTGAGGAGCCTGTCACCTGTCGCAACGGAGCCTGCAAAACAGCTTCTATCCGGCATCTTGGCTATTCCGTCTTCTATTATGCACGCTGTCCCGTTGTTCTTAGGACCGAGGATTGACGGACCGTCCGAGAGGCCTGCTCCTCTCATGCTGTCGGTGCATGCTGTGATCCTGTCGTGTCTCTTGAAACGGAAGATGTACTCAAGAAGATCGGGAGGAAGATGCATGCCGTCAGCAATGAGCTCTACATAAATGTCGTCAATTAGATACCCCGCTTCTATTGCGCCGAGTACTCTGAAGCCTCCTACACGCTTTATACCGCTCATTCCGCTGTAGAAATGTGTCAGCATCCTGAGACCCGCATCGTATGAACGCGATATCTCATCATAGGTTGCATCGGTGTGACCGCCGGAAGCGAGGATTCCTTCTTTTGTAATATCACGGATGAATTTAAGTGCTCCATTTAGCTCGGGTGCAACAGACCAGCGCTTTATTGCGCCGTCCGCATTCTCGAGGATCATTCTGTAATGACCTTCCTCCGGCTCACGTATATACCTCTCGTCCTGTGCTCCTTTCTGAGATTGAGCGAAGTAGGGGCCTTCGAGATGGACACCGGGCATCTTCGAGCATTTATCGAGTTCTCCATCCTCTCTTTTCTTTTTAACTGAATTGAAATTCTTCAAGAAGAGAAGAAGATCGTTGTCGCTGCTTGTAAGACTTGTCGTGAGACACATCGTTGTTCCGTGCATGGCATGAGTAAGGGATGCATTTATAATGTCGCTCTCGTCTCCATCCATGTAGTCATAGCCGCCGGCTCCATGTGTGTGGAGGTCTATGAAGCCAGACATAAGATAAGAGCCTTCTGCGTCTATGACCTTCTCTCCATTTTCCGGAGTGATGACTCTCTCGATTCTATCGATTTTCTTTCCTCTTATTCTGAGGCTTCCTTTTTCTTCTCTATCCTCGAGAACAAGGATTGCATTCTTAATTATCATATTATCACCTAAAGGATTAATGTAGCACTGTCCTTATCGAGGTAGAGCCTTGCGTCTTTATGCTGGCGGAGTATGGAAGCGGGGCATGCTGTAGTAATTGCTCCTTCCGTCATCTCTTTCACAGCTTCCTTCTTTGTAGATGCCGGGACTGAACATATCATAACGGAGGCGCTTGTCATGCCGGGAATTGTAACTGTGAATGCCTTTCTTGGAACTTCATCGAGAGAGGAGAAACAGCCGTCATGGACCTGCTGCATTCTGCATTTCTCATCAAGATCAACTATCTTTATCAAAGCAGGGTCGTTGAAATCGGCAACAGCTGGATCGTTGAAGGCAATATGTCCGTTCTCTCCGATTCCGCAGAGACATACATCAAGAGGATTCTCTTTGAGGAGTCTTGAATATTCTTCGATAACGTCTTCCTTTCTCTCTGCATTGCCGTTTATGAGATAGACATTCCTGAACGGGAACTTATCGAAGATAGCTCTCCTGAGAAAGAGTCTGAATCCTGCGGGGTGGGTTTCATCGAGATCGAGGTATTCATCCATGTGGAATGCATTGACTTTGCTCCAGTCAACATCTTTCCTCTTTGAGAGTGCTTCGAGAGTCTCGTTCTGTGACGGTGCTGCTGCAAACATCACGTTGGCACATCCTTTTTCTTTTATTGCCTTGATAATCTCATCTGCAGCTTCATTACCTGCACATTCACCCATCCGCTCTCTTGTATCGAAGATACGGACATTCAATTTATCGACCATGTAGTTTTTGATCATCTTTTTTTCTCCTTTTTAATACACACAAAACATGCAGAGCCGGGGGTTCTTCCTTGAATGAACAAACTCGTGTGCAGTGATGTATAATTCTATGTCCTTAACTCGTAAGTAAGCGACAAATTTATTTTAAAAGATCGGGCTTATTAATCATAGTCTTCCTGCCTTTTTATGTTTACTCTATTGAAAGTAGACTATCATATTTCCGGGTTTAATATGAGAGAGAGTGAGTTGTTTTCATTTTACAAGAAGGAGCTGAAGGAGAATATTCTTTCCTTCTGGATGAAGAGGTGTCTTGATGAGGAGTACGGCGGGTATCTCAACTGTTTCGACAACAGGGGAGAGAAGCTTGTCTCTTACGATAAGTATACATGGAGTGAAGGACGCTTCTTATGGCTCTTCTCGCATCTTGCATTGACTTCTGCTGACATCTTTACTCCAGAGGAGCGTGAGACATTTACAAGGTATGCAGAGAGCGGGGCGGAGTTTCTCTCTTCTCATGCCCTCATAAAGGGAACGAAGAACTGTGTCTTTCTGATGGAAAGAAACGGGGAGGCCAAGGAAGTCTCTCCCGGCGCCCCTCTCGATATGAGCATATATGCCGACTGCTTTGTTGTAATAGGTATGGCATCTTACTCTCTTCTCAAGAAAGATAGATCCTCATTCAACTTTGCACTCTCCTTATACAACTCCATTAACGACAGGGTGTCATCAGGTTCTTTCCGGACGCTTCCTTATCCTCTTTCTCCATCGTTCCGTGCTCACGGTATTCCGATGATCCTCTCGAATACGGCGAGGGAACTCTACTCTGCGTCTCTCCTCTTCGATATTGATGAAGCAGAGAAATTAAAGAAGGACGCCCTTGTTTTCTCTCACGATATCCTGGATCATTTCGTAGATGAAGACGATGTCCTTCACGAGATTATTACTAAAGACAATGAATTCTTCCCGCTGCTCCTGGGTCAGCACCAGAACCCGGGCCATACTATCGAAGACGGCTGGTTTCATCTCGATGCGGCAGAGATAAACGGAGAAGAGAAGAATAGAGATAAGATATTCCGTATTGTGAAGAAAGCGCTCTCCAACGGCTGGGACGAAGAGTACGGAGGACTACTTCATTTCTGCTCTGTAAAGGGTGGAAAGCCCGATGGCGACAACACATCGCTCGAGAGCGAGCCTATGTCTCTTCAGCTCTCGGGATGGGGCGATAAGCTCTGGTGGGTTCACTCCGAAGCTTTATATACAACACTCAGAATGTACTACGAGAGCGGTGACGAGGAATTTCTATCCTGGTATGAGAAAGTCAAAGACTACGTCTATTCAACATTCCCCAATCCCGATAAAACAATCGGCGAGTGGATTCAGATAAGACGCAGGGACGGAAGGGAAGAGGACAAAGTCGTGGCGCTTCCCGTCAAGGATCCGTTCCATATAGCGAGAAACTATCTTCTTATTCTCGAACTCCTCCAGAAGAGGATGGACAGTAAGTTGTAGGTAATGGAAAATTTTCTCCCGCTGTTGTAGTCTTAGAGTATGAGTTTAGAGGTATTTTCACTTGGAACGAGCGGGATGATGCCGCTTCCCGGCAGATTTCTTACGTCTGTTCTCCTGAGACGGGACGGGGAGCTCTTTTTATTTGACGCGGGAGAGGGAACCCAGGTATCCCTCAAGATGCTCAATCTTAAATGGAAGAAGATCAGTGCAATCTTCATCTCCCATATGCACGCAGACCACGTAACGGGATTACCGGGACTATTGATGCTTTCAAGCCAGGTGGACAGAAACGAGCCTTTATATATTTTCGGACCGGCGAGGCTGGGGGAGTATATAGAGTCATCGAGAAGAATTCTCGATATGTACATCAACTATGAAATTATCTTTACTCCCGTTGAAGAAGGCGTTGTCTACTCGGGGGACGGCTTCACTGTCAACGCTTTTCCTTTAGACCACACAAAACCGTGTTTCGGCTACTCCTTAGTCGAGGATAAGAGAAAAGGCGAGTTCTTTCCCGATAAGGCCATCGCACTCGGTGTACCGAAGGGCCCCCTCTTCGGACGCCTCCAGAGAGGAGAGGATATAACACTTGAGGACGGAAGAGTCGTTAAGAGCAGTGATGTAATGGGGAAAGCAAGAGACGGGCGTAAATTCAGCTACATTACGGACACAAAGTATTTTCCCGAGATATCATCATTCGTGAAGGGCTCCGATATCCTCTTCTGCGAGAGCATGTTCGAAAATGCCCTCCTTGAGACTGCAGAGGAGAAGAAACATATGACGGCAGGTCAGGCGGGGATGATCGCAAGGGACGGAGAATGCGCTATGCTCTGCCTCCAGCACTACTCTCCGCGCTACCAGGACTGGGAGCTCAAGAGACTCCAGAAAGAAGCCCAGCTTGTATTCCCGAATACCGTATTGACTAAGGACAGGATGTCCTTCGATGTTCCGCTGAAGGATTAAAAAACGGCATATTTCTATGCCGCCTTATCTTCTGTGACTCTCTTACGAGATGTTTTTGAGCATGCTCTCTATATTGCTCTTTTCGTCCATCTCCGAGAGGGATGCACCGCTGAGACGTACCTTTCTGATAACGTCCTTCTTTCTTGTGTACGGAAGGATTGCGTATGTAACGCCGTCTTCGAAGAATGAGGGTGCCTCGAATGTCTTTTCCATCTTCTCGGCTTCATCACCTTTGAGAGCGACAAGAGTGAGAGGATAGCCTTCGCTTCTTGCTGCCGACATCTCTTCCTTGAGAGCTTCCTTGAACGAGAGGTAAACTTCCTCTTCCTTCACTTCAACAGGCTTCTCAACTGTCTTCTCGACAACAACTTCCTCCGGAACCTTTATCTCTACCGGAATGTAGTTGTTCCTGATTATTACTTCGCTTTCCGCCGCTTTCTCAACGGGAACTTCCTTTATAACTTCAACAGGAACCTCTCTGACGACTTCCTTAACAACTTCAACAGGTACTTCCTTCACGACTTCGACTTCGACGGGAACTTCTCTTACAACTTCGACTGGAACTTCCTTGATGACTTCCTTTACAACTTCGACGGGAACTTCTTTTATTACTTCTTTAACAGCTGTCTCCTTCTTGTTGATGTTGAGATCATCGCTTGATGGACTGAGACGTGTCGACGGGTCATCGATCGGAGCTGTGTACAGGGGCGAGTCATAAGCATTCGGAGAAAGCTTATCGATGCTGTCGCTGTAGTCATTATCGCCCCGTTTGGAGGAAACAAGTGCGATTTCTATCAAAACAAGTCCGATAAGGATAGGTAATGCCTTTGTCAGGATGCTGTAAATCTGTTCACGTGTAATATTGTAAGCCGGTACAATAAGACGGATAAAGACTGCTGTAAAGGCAACGAGAATAAGAATAGAGAGTATTACGCTTGTCAGGACGAGTTTCCAGGTCTTCTTGGCTCTTGCCATTTTTTTCCTCCAATGACGTGCCATAATCGGCATTTCATTGTAATATTATATCGATATAATAATATGAAAACAAGATTTAAAGTTTTATCTGTTTTAGGCTTTTTCCTTATTTCTTTTTCTTTCATGCTTTTCGTCTTTTCTCCTGAAGGTTTTATAGCAAATAAGATGATGGAGAAGAGGCTTGAAGAGGTGACAAAAGAGATAAAAGAGAGGGAGGGAGAGCTTAATGCACTGAGAATACGCTCCGAAGGGGAGAACATAACAAAGGAAGGAAACAGGGATTATGTCTATTATTTTCCCGACGACGGTATCTTCGACCCCGTGACAAAGAAAGATGTCATAACTGCAGGAGAGTGGGAGGGCATGAGCCGGGAAATGACGCTGCTCTGGGCCTTCTCTTTGACAGGGCTTTATGCTGTTATCATATTTGTGATTGTTCCGGGAGTGAAAAGGAGGAAGAAATGGCGACGATAATTGATTATAAAAGAGAGAATATTCCATTAATTGCAGAGCTTTTGAAAGAAAGGAAAGTTGGGGCACTTCCCTGTGACACCATTTACGGTATTTCTGGTGTTATAGGAGAAGATACATCAGAGAGAATATACGAGATAAAAGAGCGTCCCCAGAATAAGAGCTTCATTACTCTTATGACGAAGGAACAGCTTATGGAGAGTGATTTAATAGTCCCCGATGAAATATTTGCTCTCTGGCCCTGTGCTCTCACAGCTATTCTTTCTTCGCCCGGCGGCATAACACATGCCGTACGTATTCCCGACGATCCGTTTTTAATGGAGCTTCTTCCTCTTTCCGGCCCTATATATTCGACATCAGTCAATATCTCGGGGAGACCGAGTCTCCTGAGATTTAGTGAGATATTATCGACATTCGGAGACAGACTCGATTTTATCGTGAAGAACGAGAATATAAGCGGGGGAAAAAGTTCGACGCTTATAGACGCAACGAAAAAGCCCTACCGCATATTACGGGAGGGCTCGTACTCCTTCAAGCTTTGATTACTTAATCTTTCTTGCTTCCATGTAGTAGCGTTTCTCGTTGGCGTGTCCTATCGAGAACGTCTTACGTGGATAAGCTCCATCCTTGAGCATGTCGGAGAAGAAGTTGTCTTTCGATACATCGGGTAGAATTATGCCGAGGTTACCTTTCTTGTTCCCGAGTTCCACAGTCACATCAACGCCGTGGATATAATCGACCTCTCCCTTCTTTTCTTCAAGCATCCTGTCGATGACAAGCTGGATTGTGCCGGCAGCTATAGCCTTATCGCCATCCTCTACTGTATATACATAGTAGTTACCGTTTTCGCAGAGTCCGAAGTGCTGTCCGGGTTTGTTGATGCCCGAGATGATGCAGTTTCTGCATCCGACCTTCTCTTTCTTGAATCTCTTTGCATAGTTTTTCAAAATCGAGTCGAAAGTGTCGATATCGATATTGAAGAAGACACGGTGTATAGGCTCGAAGAGGAGTCCCGGGTCGAAGATGTTCTCGATTTCGACGAGCGCGAAGCGTGCAGGATGATTTTTCCTTTCTTCTTCAGTAAGATTCTTCTTTATATCCTCCCAGCATGACTTTGCAGTTGCGAGGGAGTGGTTGCCGTCGCCCATTGCAAAGAGAAGGGGATTTGCTTTGTCGAGTGATGAGTAGAGAGATTCAAAGCCTTCAAGGATATTGTTCTTATCCTCTTCGCTGTTTACCAGGTATCCTTTTATATGACCCCCGTTCTTGTTGAGGTCGCTGTCGTAGAGCTTTTCAAGGCTCTCTCTCCTGTCCCTCAAGGGCTCTATGATCTTTTTATCTTTATCGGAGATGAGAACCATTATGTGCGGGAGCTCTATCGGAGCGTCTTTTCTGATCTCCTTTCTCGGCGGAATTCTCGAGAGTATTGTGCCCTCCGTTGCTCTTATGAGAGTCTTCGAGTCTTTCGAGTAGTCGTAAGCCTCAAGGTCGAGAGCGAGCATAAGACCGTAGCGCTTTCCGCTTTCCGTCTCTCTTTCAACAAGAACAAAGCTCTCCCTGTACTCATCGAAGATACCCTTTGTGAGGTACTCGTTCATCTTTTCGTTAATGGAGGAAATGATCTTCTCCTTGTCTTTACTCTCGAGATAAACTTCGGGGTAGATCACTCTCAGTGTCGATGGCGCATCGCCTATCTCTTCGCTCAAGCTCTCCCAATACTCGGGCTGTGATGTGTATTGGTCACAGGCAACTACAGCCCACTTCTTTACATCCACGCTCTTCTTCGGAAGGAGGATATCGGGTGTTTTAACACCGTATGATAATAGTTTTTCGGAAATCGTCATAAATAACTCCTAATCTTGTCTTTTTTGTCAGTCTATCACTAGTTTCATGAGGTATCCACCAATATTTTTACACTTTTTTTGGCTCAATCACATTTCCTGTGGGATTTCTCATTTCTGACATAGTTTTTTCTACTC
>CAVHKW010000005.1:0-13941 GCA_963636745.1 uncultured Oscillospiraceae bacterium
CGTTGCCGGAACTAGGACCTGAACCTAGCGCGTCTACCAATTCCGCCATCTGGGCCGACGAGAGAAATATTAGTCGATATAATCTTTACGGTCAAGGACGTTGCTAACTTATTGTAAACACATTAAACTTCTGAATATGCTTAATATACTGTTTCTTGGTGAGATAGTCGGAAGGTGTGGTGGAAACACTTTGAAAGCCGGGCTTGCCGGAATTAAAACTAAATATAATATAGATTATACAATCGCCAACGGCGAAGGAACAACCAACGGCTACGGGCTGGGAAAAGCTCATGCATCGATGCTCGGCAAATACGGCGTCGACCTCATAACTGGAGGAGAAAAGCTCTTCTATAAACCCGATATGGTTGAATTCATGGGCCATTGTTCCTTTGTATTGAGGCCGCTCAACTATCCGCCTCTATGTCCTGGAAAAGCTGTAAAGAATATTACGCTGAATGATACTCAGCTCCTCATCATAAATCTTCAGGGAAACTCTTCCCTGAGGCAGGCTGTGCAGAACAGCTTTGTCGCCATCGACAGCTTTCTCAAGAAAGTTGAGGGTAACCCGATAATCCTTGTCTCCTATCATGCCGCCACAACAGCCGAAAAGGCGACAATGCTCCATTTCCTCGACGGCAGAGTCCAGGCTGTAATAGGAACCCACTCAAAAACGCTGACAAACGATGGAAGAGTTACAGATAACGGCACAGCATTCATCAGTGACATCGGACGTGTGGGCTCCTTTTTAAGCGTCGGAGGATTTGATCCCGAAACGGAAATCAAGAAATACCGCTCCCAGATCCCTTATAGAAGCAGGGAAGCATGGGCTGACCCCAGGATACAGGGTGTTGTCGTGACACTTGATGAAACAACTCACAAGGCTGTCTCCATCTCCATCGTGAACGAAAGCTTCAATATTGAAAGGCCACTCGATAAGGAGAAAAGCGAATGAAGACCATAGCAAGTGTTATCTCAAAAGATGGCAGAATGATAAAGGTCGGATGCTCCACATCAAGCTGCAGTGGCTGCCACAATGAGGCATTCTGCTCAAACAAAGATACTTCATACGAGGCTCTCAACAAAGATAACATCGACTTAAAGGAAGGCGACACCGTCGAAGTGGAGATCCCGGAGAAAAGAGCTGTCTTTACTATCTTCATGAGTCTTCTTTTTCCTCTCCTGATGTTTCTTCCGGGCTATTTTACAGGACGGGCGTTCTCGGATAATGAGATTGTCATGGCATTGACGGGATTTCTTTTCATCGGAATAGGGTTTTTAATCTCCTATCTTTTTTTCAGAGGAAAACGCGGAGAGTATTCTCCTTATATAATCAGAAAACTATGAAAAAACTAATCCTGCTTTTATCCCTCACTCTCATTCTTTCCACATCGTGCTCCCTCAAATCCGAGAGTGACGGAAGTGTAGTAACGAAGGAGAGCTATCCCGATATCGTAATGGAGAAAACAAGGGCACAGATCGGGCAGGATAACGGATCCCCGATTTCACTCGAGGCTGACAAAATGACACTATACTCTGAAGACGGCTTTGCAAGGCTTGAGAACTTTTCCTTTACTTCCTACTCGCGTGAAGGAGAAATTGAAACAGAAGGCAGAGCCGACAGGGGGGAAGTCAAACTGGACGGCTCCGCAGTCGAACTATCGGGCGCTGTCACATTTTCACGGCCGCTTGATAATATGCTTATCATGACAGATAACTTGATTTATAATAAAGATAATGATGAAATTACCGCTGAGGGTCGTGTTATAGTAAACTCTGAAGAAGGAACAATCGAAGGAGAAAACTTTATGGGAGACTTGAAGAATAAGATATATACATTCTCCTCCATAGAAAAAGGAGACTTTGATCTTGAATAAAAGACTCTTCACCATATCTTTATTCTTTCTTGTTGTTTCTCTGCTTTTCAGTACTCCGATCTCTTTCTCGGGGGGAGAGAGCTCCCTTAATTTGAAAGACGGACAGAAGAGCGTCATACTCAAAGACGGGGCCAGAGTCCAGACTGGGTCGATAACGATTACAAGCGATGAAATGTCGCTCACGGGCGACGACTGGCGCTACGTCGAATGTACGGGAAGTGTCGTAATAAAAGACAGTGATAAAGATATCGAGATACGGAGCAGCAGGCTCTGGTATGACAGAATAGACGAGACAATAATCATCTCATCATGGTTTGAAATAGACGATAACAGAGAGGACTTATATGCACAGGCCGGAAGTCTTCACTACGATATGAAGAGCGAGGTACTGCAGCTTTCGATGAGTGTCACATTAATGCGTATAAGCGATGGAGAGGTAATGAAGTGTTCAAGCGAGAGCCTCACATACAACAGGAAGGACGATTTTGTCTCTCTCGCCGGAAGGAGCAGTGTCAACTGGAAAGGCGACAGCTACAATGCAGATGTCATAAGCGTGGACTTGAAAAATGATAAGATTACGCTCTCGGGAGAAATAAATGGAACAATCAATGGTTGATACTCTCACTGTTGAACATCTATCGAAATATTACGGCAGAAAGCATGTCGTAAAGGATATCTCATTCACAATGACCAGTGGTGATATTACCGGGCTTCTGGGACCGAACGGGGCGGGTAAAACCACTTCATTCTACATGATAGTAGGTTTCATAAAAGCCAACGGCGGCATTATCAGGATAAACGATGAAGATATAACACCGCTTGCAATGCACCAGCGCTCGAAGATGGGGCTTGCATACCTACCGCAGGAACCCAGCATATTCAGAAAGCTGACAGTCGAAAACAACATCCGTCTTGTACTTGAGGCCCAGGATTATTTAAGCGCAGCGGAGAAAAAGGAGAAAGAGGAGGAACTTCTCCTTGCTTTCGGAATAGATAAGGTCCGTAAGCAGTACGGATATACACTCTCGGGAGGAGAGCGGCGCCGTACCGAGATAGCCCGCGCTCTTGCAACATCCCCCAAATTTCTTCTTCTCGACGAGCCGTTTGCCGGAATCGACCCCAAGGCCGTCTATGAAATAAAGCAGATAATCAAGCACCTGAGCGAAAACGGCATCGGCATACTTCTTACCGACCACAATGTCAGGGACACCCTTGAGATAACGACAAAGGCACATATCATATCGGACGGAGAGATTCTCGTCTCCGGAACAAGAAGAGAGGTCCTCGAAGACGACAGGGCGAGGGAAATCTACTTCGGACACGACTACGAGGAATACTAACTTTGGAAACGGCTCTATCAACATCGCTTAATCTCTCACAGAGACTCGACACATCCCTCATCCAGTTGATAGACATAGTCACAATGCCGACGGCGGAGCTTAACGAGAAAATAAAGAGCGAAGCTGAAAAGAATCCGGTACTTGAAATAAAGGACAAAGACTCATCTTTCGAGGCAATTGCAAGTAAGAGTTCACTCCCCCGCTTCTCGTCAAGTGACGAGGCCAACACAAATGTCTACTCTGATGACGACAGCCCGGACTGGTTCGAGAAGACCGTAAGCGAAAAAGAAGATTTGAAAGAGCATCTTTTAAAGGAACTGGGGATGCTTTCTCTTACGAATGAAGTACGTGAGACAGCAGAGACGATAATCACATCTCTCGACCCCAACGGATTCACAGGTCCCGATCCCGGGAGTCTTGTTCCCGAGAGGCAGAAAGAGTACGTTAAAGATGCCGTTGAAGCAATACAGAGCCTCGAGCCGACAGGAGTCGGAGCTGCCGACTGGAAAGAATCTTTAATGCTCCAGATAAAGGAGATAGAGAAAGACAGGGATGAAGTCAGACGTTACCGAGATATAATATACAGGGGACTGGATTATATACAATCGGGGGAGGAGGATAAGCTTGCCCGTATGCTGCGGATAGGAAAGGAAGACCTCGAAGAGATGATCAAAGTCATCAAAAGCCTTACACCCTTCCCCGGCCTCAAATACAACTCCTCATATGACCCGTATATCGTACCCGAGATAACAGTCACGGTCCGCGACAACTCCATTATCCTCGACATGCACCAAAACGATATTCTCGATGTCGAACTCGATAAGTCGTATCTTTCTCTCAAGAACGGACTCGATAAAAAAGACAGGGACGCAAGAAAATTTCTCAACGAAAACATACAGAGCGCCGAGAACCTCATCAAGATGATAAATATGAGAAAGACAACGATGGAGAAGATAGGAGTTATGCTTGTTGAAAAGCAGAAGTCATTCTTTCTCTCGGGACCGCTCTTTCTGAAGCCTCTTACAATGACAGGGGTCGCAGATGAACTCGGGGTGAGCGTCAGTACGATATCGAAGCTGGCACAGGAGAAATACGTCCAGACGGACTGGGGCCTCTATCCCCTTCGGTTCTTCTTCTCGAGCACCGTCAAAACAAACACCGATGACGATATGTCGAAGACGGCCGTCATATACAAGATAAAAGAGATACTTGAGAAAAACGAAGGGAAAAAGCTCTCTGACCAGAAGATTGCCGACATGCTCTCTGAGGATGGCATTCAGATTGCAAGACGCACCGTCAACAAATACCGCAGGGAGATTGAAGACAAAAGATAAGTTTTGTTTTGTCTTTTCCGATTTTGAATGTAATATTTAGTTATGGGGGGATCCCATAGGTTTCCATTAGGAAAGGGCACAAGACCAAGCATCGAGCTTGAAAGGAGAAAGAAATGAACGTTACATTCAGAGGCATCGGCTACACACCGAACGAGGAAGACAGAGCATTTCTTGACAAGAAACTCCAGAAGGTCAGTTTTGCAGAAGACTATCTTCAGGACCTGGACATCGCAGTAAAGAAAGAAGCAAAGGGCATAGGCTTCCATTTGGATGCTGTCCTCCACTTCATATGGAGAAAAGATAAAGTTGTTTCAATTGACTGCTATGAACTCTATGAGGGCATAGAAAAACTCTGCGACAAGATACAGAGCGTTGCAAAGAAGGAAAAGGAAATAGTTAAGGAAAACTGAGGTTCATTAGTTTATCCGGGAGGCTGAAAAGCCTCTCTTTTTTATGCTATACTTACACCATGGCAGATGTTTATATCCTCCTGGGACCGGAAGAAGGAGAAAAGAACAATTTAATTAAAAAACTCAAAAGCACCGCGCTAGAGGCCCACCCGGACGCTGAATGCTACTCTTTCTATGCTTCGGATGATGACGAGACAAGTTTCGCCTCGGCCATAAGCCAGTCGTCCCTCTTCTCATCCTACCGCTTCATTGTACTCAAAGGATTCGATGAAGTTAAAAAATCAGGTCTCATCTATAAAGCCGTAATCGAAGCTCTGAAAGAAAACCAGAATGATCTCACACTTATAATAGTCTCTTCCGAGTCCTCTTATAAGGATTACGACAGTATCATCATTAATGCAGCGGGAAAAGATAACATACGCGTTTTCTGGGAGTTGACCGAAGCAGAAAAGAAGAGATGGATTGTCACAAAGGTCAGAGAAGAGAATTTCAATATAACAAATGATGCCGTAGATGAAATATTGAGTACTGTCGAGAATAACACGGAGGATATGAAGAACACCGTCCTCTCGATAACGAACTTTCTCCGCCTCAAGGGTGAAAAGAGCACCATCGACAAGGAAGACATAGAGACTTATGCAACGGCATCAAAGGGCGAAAACGGCTACACCCTCTTCAAAGCAGCCGCAGAATGCGATCTCGATAAGGCTTTGAGAATAGTCTCATCTATTATCCTCAACGATTCAAAGAACCTACTTGGCGCCGTTACGGTCATGGCCAATCAATTCAGACGAACAGAAGAGGCGTTGAGAATGAAAGAGAACAGAACTCCCGAGAGTACTATCTTCTCATCTCTCATATCATTCTCATCATTCGCACAGGGAAAGGCAAGAAAAGGCGTCAACTTCAAAGAGGCCGACATCTTCAGATGTGCCATGCGTAACTACACGCTTGAAGATACAAAAAGAGTAATCCTTCTTCTCGGAAAAGCAGATACGACACTAAAGAGCACATCGCCCGAGAATCTGACAAGAGAAGCAGAGCTCCTTATCTACTCAATAATCGTCAACAAGGGAAAAGAGAGTGCACTCTCCCTTGATCCACCACTCCTCGAAGAGGATCCATTATCTAGAAGTTAAGTTTCCTCAACACTCTCTCGGCAACGCTTTCGGGTATACCCGCACCCTTACTCAACTCTTCTTTTGTGAGAGAGAGAATCTCGTCGACGGAGCCGTATTTCTCCATGATGCGGCGGCTTCTTTCCTTCCCCACCCCTTCTATGGATTCAAGAAGCTTGAAGGATGCCTCCTTACTACGCATCCTCTGGTTGAAAGATGTTGCAAAACGGTGACACTCATCCCTTACGGCAATGAGAACTCTCAATCCCGGGTCTGTTTTATCGAGAAGAAGCTCCTCACCGGAGGGAAAGACTATTGTCTCCTCCTTTTTTGCTAGTCCCACTATCGGGATTGAGAGCCCGAGCTCATCGAGAGCAGAGAGTGCTGAATGTACCTGTCCTATTCCGCCGTCTATCATAATGAGGCCCGGCAGTTCATTCTTCTCCTCTTTCTGCCTTTTGTAGCGTCTGTAAACAGCTTCCCTTATGGACTTGAAGTCATCTATCTCCCCCTCTTCGAGGCTCTTCATTGAGAAGTGCCTGTACTCCTTGTTCGAAGGATTACCATCTCTGAAAACTATCATTGACGATACTGTATATTTTCCGGAGAGCTGAGCAATATCGTAGCCTTCGATGAGGGTGGGAAGAGATGAGAGTGAGACTATCTCCTTAAGGCGTTCAAGAGCGGGAGTATTGTCGATGCTCTTTAGCCGCTTTTCCACGTCTCTTGAGGCATTCTCGGCTGCGAGACGGAGAATGCGGTAGTTCTTACCTTCTTTCGGGACATCGACCTTTATGTCATTCTTGAGCTCTTCTTTAAAATATGACTCGAGGAGAGCGACATCGATATCGTGCGAGACAAATAGAGAGTGTGGAAGAGCCTCTCCATCCGAGTAGTATTGAATGAGGAAAGAGAGCAGCGTCTCTGTCTCATCGCCGAGGCATTCGCTGCGGTACATAGCCTTCCCGATAAGCCGGTTATTCCGAAACTGCATAATGGAGACTGTGCATAGATAAGCCCTCATCTCGATTGCCGCGTAGTCACGCTTGTCGTCGCTCTCTGTGGAATTGAGATCCTCCATGGCCTGATTCTTCTGCATTACATTCAACGCTTCTATCAAATCACGTTTTTTGGCAGCCTTCTCGAACTCAAGGTTCTTTGAATCCTCAGCCATTTCACGTCTCACCTTCTCTATGAGGGATGAATCATCACCAGAGAGGAACTCCTCGACTTCTTTTATGTATTCCATGTAATCATGCGGACTGATTGCACCGATACACGGTGCAGAGCACTTATGAATGTGATAGTAGAGGCAGGGATAATCCTTCTTCTTGAGGCTTCCCGAACAGAGTCTCAACGGGTAGAGCTCACCCAGTGTCTCGAGGTATATGTCGAGTTTTTTGCCGTCAGGATAGGGGCCGTAGTACTTCGAGCCGTCCTTGATGATGCGTCGTGTCTTATATACACGCGGGAACTCCTCTTTCGTTATTCTTATTACCGGATAGCTTTTTCCGTCTTTAAGAAGAATATTATAGTGGGGGTTGTATTTCTTTATCAGGTTGTTTTCAAGAACCAGAGCCTCGTATTCGTTACCTGTAATCACATAGTCGATTTTACATATCTTCTCGACAAGCGCCTCTGTCTTTATATTGCGGTTTGGAAGAAAATACTGGCCTACCCT
Source organism: uncultured Oscillospiraceae bacterium (assembly GCA_963636745.1). Taxonomy (GTDB): domain Bacteria; phylum Spirochaetota; class Spirochaetia; order Sphaerochaetales; family Sphaerochaetaceae; genus Ornithospirochaeta. The sequence continues at coordinate 7,758 of CAVHKW010000005.1, forward strand.
CCTTTTGAGGTTCTTCGCCTTACCGACATAGATCACCTCATCCTTGTCGTTCTTCATAAGATAACATCCGGGATTCTCCGGAAGGCTCTTCGCAATTTCTCTTGCACTTTCCATGACACAAGAATAATCTTTCCTTCACCTTTTTTAAAGAGAAGTCTACACTGAAGAAATGAAGAACAGCTTTGACCAGATATACCTCAGTCTCCCGGAAGAAATTAAGAATGAACTTTCCTCTCTCTTCTCATCCCTCCACTTCACGGCAATGCAGAAGCTTGAAATCGTGAAGGAAGAGGCCGATCTCGTCCAATGGAGGGAGAAAAGCTTTGTCAAGGCGGAAGAAAGGGATAAATACCTCTCACGTAAGGACGGAAGAGGCGGGGAGGAATACATCAAGGCAATGAGGAAGTATATGTCAGCTTTAAGAGAAAGCGAGACCGACTACTCCTCTTTCTTTCCCCCGAAGATTAAAAGAGAGAAGACGAAGGAAGTCACACTTGATGAGCCCCTTGTTCTCTCGCGCTGTCCATGCCCCGTCGACGGAGAGAAAACACGCTGCTGCAAACTCAGAACGCTCGATGTAATCCAGCAATGCGGCTTCGGCTGTGCCTATTGTTCTGTACAGGCTTTCTACAACAGAAACCAGATAAAGATAATCTCTCCTTTGAAGGAAAAACTCGACTCACTTACGATTGATGATGGTGTATGGCACATAGGAACAGGTCAGGCTTCAGACTCTCTTTTATACGGCGACGACTACTCAACACTCACAGATCTTGCCTCTTTCGCTTCGTCCCATCCCGATATTATACTCGAACTCAAAAGCAAGGCAAAAAGATGCGATATCTTCAAAAAGAAATGGCCTGTGAACATGATTTTCACCTGGTCTGTCAATGCTCCTACGATAATCGAGAAGGAGGAGCACTACACGGCATCACTTGAGGAAAGAATCGAAACTGCAGAAAAAGCGAGGAAGAACGGAAACAAGATAGGTTTCCATATACACCCTATATTCTACTTCAAAGGATGGAGAGAAGAATACAAAAAGGTCGTCTCTCTCATCACATCGACATTCTCCCCTGACGACATCGTAATGATCAGCATGGGAACTCTCACATTCACAAAGGCAGTGTTGCAGAACCTGAGAGAAAACGGACGGGAGAGCAGAGTACTCGAGATGCCGCTGGTCAAGACTGCCGGAAAGTATTCCTATCCTCTCTCAATCAAAAAAGAGATGTTCTCTACTATCTATTCATACTTTCCCGAAGATTACAGAAAAAACATATTCTTCTATCTCTGCATGGAGGACCCGTCACTATGGATGAAGGTATTCGGACGTGAGTACCAGTCGGATAGGGATTTCGAAAGCGATATGAAGAGAGCATACTTCAAGAAGCTAGGCTTAGATCAGGGCCATTCTTGAAAGAGCCAGGGCGGTTGCAACAGAGGAAGCCGTTTCAGTACGCAGTATCCTGTCTCCGATAAGTGTCGGTATGTAGCCGGAGGAGATGAACTTTTCCCTCTCCCTTTTGCTCCATCCCCTTTCGGGGCCTATGGCAAGTGTCACGCTCCTGTTTTCCAGATTCATCGTCGAGAGTTTTACCGAGCCTATCACATTATCGAGAAGAAGCGATACATCAGAAGCAGCGAGCGCGACTGCCTCGTCAACGCTGTCACATATAAGAGTCTCGCTGACACCCGTGCGCCCCGCCTGCATCGCTCCGTCAAGAAGGATCTTCCTGTACTCTCCGCTTGTATAGAGAGAAGAGGAGGAGTAACTCTTCTCGCCTTTCTCGGTAATCGGAAGAATAATCTTCCCCACCCCGAGAGATACAGCTTCTCTTAATATGCGGCGCATACATATGGGGCGTGTCTGTCCGACTATGAGGGTTACGGGGTAGAGCGAGGAGGTGTCCTTCTCTCTCTTGAATCTGAACGATATACCGCTATCATCAATTTCGTCTATGACTGCTTCGCCCTCACAGGAGTTGACGACCCCTGCTTTGAATGTGTCTCCCTTCTTCAAATGGAGCACTTTTTTTATATGCTGAGCTCTCTCATCGGAGGAAGGGAAGTAATTCTCCCCTTCTCCAATCAAAATTATATTCACACTTTTCTCCCGAAGAGCTCTGAATAGTACTTTATGCCGCCGAAGGAGGGAGATGTAAGATCCTCCTTCTTCATCTTCCAGGACCAGTTCGATGTGCCGCAAGTGGAGGGAACATTCATTCTCGCACTCTCGTCGAGTCCCAGGATATCCTGAAGAGGAATGATTACATACATGCTCGGTCCCATCAGGAGAGAGCGTATCATCTTCCAGAGGACATCACCGTCTCCGCACTCATAGTAGCGTCTTACGATATCTTTCGTTCTCTCGTCGAGAGCCTTGTACCAGCCGATCGTCGTGTTGTTGTCGTGGGTGCCGGTATAGGCAACGCTGAGCTCCGTCAGGTTGTGCATAAGGTATTCGTTGGTGGTGTCGAACGCTCCGTCATCCTTGAAGCCGAATGCAAACTGTGCAATCTTCATTCCTGGAAGGTTATTGTCGTCTCTGAGTTTTTCAACACCTTCTGTTATGACCCCGAGGTCCTCTGCGATAATCGGAAGGTCTCCCCCGAGCTCCTTTTTAACTGCATCGAAGAACTTCTGTCCCGGCCCCTTCACCCATCTGCCGTTCTGAGCAGTAGTCTCACCTTTCGGAACACTCCAATATGCTTCAAAGCCCCTGAAATGATCGATGCGGATTATGTCGCTCAACTTAAGAGCCGCCTTGATTCTCTCTGTCCACCACTTATAACCATCCTCGGCCATTTTGTCCCAGTTGTAGAGAGGGTTACCCCATAGCTGACCTGTGGAGGAGAATGCATCAGGGGGAACTCCTGCAGACGCTTCCTGCTGATAATCCCCGTCAAACTGCATGAGGCTTGTATTAGCCCAGGCGTCGACACTGTCTGATGCGACGAAGATCGGGATATCGCCGACAATTTTGACGCCCTTTTCATTGGCATAAGATTTCATCTTTGTCCATTGACGGAAGAAGAAATATTGAAGAACAGAATAGATCTCGCATAGCTTTTTCTCTTCCTTATGTGCCTTATCGAGAGCCTTTTTATCTCTTTCTCTCAAATCTTTCGGCCAGGAGAGAAACCATCTTGAGTCATTATAGCGTGCACAAAGTGCCTGGAAGAGTGCATAGTCTTCAAGCCACCAGTCATTCTCTTTCTTGAATTCAAGGTAATCCTTACCCGCCTTCTCGTCTCCAGAGGAGAGAAATGTAAGTGCCGCCTTGAAAAGCATCGGCATCTTCAGACTCCTCGCCTTTGCATAGTCGACTCTCTCCGTATCTTCCGCCTTGACCATTACATCTTCAAGCTCGAGATAGCCGTCGATGTAGAGTTCCCGTGGTGATATGAAGAGCTCGTTGCCGGCAAACGCCGAGCGTGCGGCATATGGGCTGTCGCCGTATCCTGTCGGACCGGTTGGAAGTATCTGCCAGAGGCCTACTGAATTTGACGCCAAGGTATCGATGAATTTATATGCTTCTTCCCCTAAATCTCCCACTCCATATTGCGAGGGAAGACTGGTAATGTGGAGTAATACTCCCGTTTTTCTTTCTCTGTGTTTCATAGCCCCTTCATAGTAACTTAAAGACGATCACTTTTCTACATTTGAATTATGATATTGTCCCCCTCTTCCCGCTCTGCTATCATCAAAGAGGAGAGATAATGGAGACAGAAAAAAAGCGCTGTGCCTGGTGCAACGTGAATAATCCGATATATACAGCCTACCACGACAATGAGTGGGGAATATTCCCGTCAAGCGAACATGACCTCTATGAACTCTTCATCCTCGAAACATTCCAGGCGGGGCTTTCATGGGAGTGTATCCTCAATAAACGCGTGAACTTCCGCTCATCCTGGGACGACTTCGACATAGACAAAGTCTCGCTATACGACGAGAAAAAGATAGAAGAGCTGATGAGGGATTCTTCGATTATCAGGAACAGAAAGAAGATAGAAGCCTCCGTCAAAAACAGCAGAGTCTTCAAATCCATTCAAAAGGAGTTCGGCTCATTCTCTTCCTATCTCGAATCCTTCACAAAAGGTATAACCACAGTCGAAGATGATCCAACAATAACAAGAAGCCCCCTTTCCGACACGATCTCATCCGACCTCAAGAAGCGTGGAATGAGCTTTGTCGGATCAACCACCATTTATTCCTTTCTTCAGGCAGTTGGAATCATCTCATCACACGAAAAAAGCTGCTTTCTCTACAGCGGAAATCAAAGATCCTTCATCCCGTAGTGAACAAGTTCGCTTATGAAGGCACGTCTACGCGGATAGAGGGATTTATAAGACTGCATAACGGCCTCTTTCGCCCCTTTTTTCCCCCTCGATTCCTCAACCTCCGCAAGCGCTGCAATGAATGATGCGCACTCATTGTAATAGTTTCTCTTATTTGCATTCATGATTGCGTCAACACGCTTTTCGACCCACTTCTCTATCTTCGTAATCCACTCGCTGCATCTATCTTCATCGAAAGATATAAGCGACTTCCACTTATCGAAAACACTGAGGAACATATCGTAGTCGGAAGAATCACTCTCTATATTTGTTCCAAGCGTGTAATCTTCACTCTTGAATGAGACCGCATTGAATGCCCTCTTTCTCATATCGGCAATCCCCTTTCCTTCCGCTCCGTTGGACAAAAGCATCAGGAAAAGTGCAATCCCTTCTTTCATGAAAGTCGAAGACCAGCCGAGACCTTCTTTCACATTCATGAACTTATCGATAACTTCGTCAAAGCGGGCATCAAAGAACATGATGGCGGCATACGGCTTCTGGTCCCATCGTGATTTCAAGCTGTAATATGCTGTGTAGAGTGTTCTTACTCTTTGAGCGTACATAGTCCAATTATCTGAAAGGAGTCTGAGTCTGAGGAAATTCACCACGTTCTTGAGGCTCCTGTAGGCTTCAAACCAGCACTCCTCTGCTGTCGATTTTTTATCACACTTAAGGGCATAGCCGGCAGTCAAAAGCGAGATCCCGCTTCGTGTTTTACTTTCTTCAGGGACCTCTTTAATGGCTTTAAGCCCTATTTCAAGCATTTGTGATGCACTGTTGTTATCAAGGCCGCCTTTCATGATGAAGAGGTAAATAGATGGATGAGTCGAGGCATAGCGTGCGGCGGTGTCGAGTATGAGGGCTGGGTCATCAACCATATTCAATGCCTCTTCCAGAAGTTCCTCCACAGCTTTGCTGTTTCTCCCGGCCAAAGCCTCAATCCAGGAAGGAAGAAGAGAAGGAAGGTCTATTTCGTCATCGGCTGATTCGAGAATTTCTTCAAGCGATACGGAGAAATTATCGAGATTCTCCATCATGGTAACCATAGCTTCTGCGCGAGTATTCTCGTCATTCGCCATATAAGCAAGGTAAACGGATGATTTTAGAAGATCATCTCTATTTTCAAGTAGAAGATCACGGTAGAACAACTCGTTCATTGTCATCTTCTGCTCATAGTAGTCCCCTGTAACATGGACGGAGAGAGAGGAGAGAGCAGTTGCCAGTACAAATCCCTTCTCATATTCCTCCCGGTCAACGGCCTTGTCGAGAAGCGCTATTGCCTTTTCGATATCATCAAGGACATTCTCAGGGTCGGAGAACTCATAATGTTCGTCATAATCATCCCAGTCATAATATTCTTCGCTGTATTCGGAGTCGATTGATCTCTCTTCGTCCCTGATTTCTTCAAGTTTCATGAGAGACGCGTTGATCTCTTTTGCAAAGTCCTCTTCATCTTTCGCCAGATGATCTTCCGTTTCCTTTGGGGAATTCGAGAGACTGCAGAGATCGCCAAGGAACCTATCTCTTTTATCTTCCGGGAGAGTACGAGCTATCTCATGCACAAAGGCTCTCAATGATTCGATATCGCAACAAGCGGCTGTGCTGTCAACCTTTTTAAGAAACGTAGGGTAATTCACAAAACGTACTCCTTTACTCTGAAATGTGCTGATTTCTATTCGAAAATGTACCCGGCTATATTACCATTCAGATTACCGGAAGCATAAGCCGGGATGCTCCATTCTATTTCACTATCTCTTCCTTCCACTCGTTTATATTACGGTCTTTTGAACTGAAGTTAATGCCGAGTAGATGGATTTCATACTCCGGAGAGTCGCCGAGCCATG
>CAVHKW010000006.1:0-17995 GCA_963636745.1 uncultured Oscillospiraceae bacterium
CATGCGGAAGGGATTTGTATTATATGACATGGCCGAAGGAGAACAGTACACATGCCTATGAGATTGATTTTCTTATTTCGCGTGGAACTAAAACTATCCCTGTTGAAGTGAAGAGCTCGAGAGTAAAGGAACATCCATCGATTGATGCCTTTGTTGAAAAGTATCATTCAGTCGTCTCCACTCCTTACATTTTCAGCCAGAAGGATATCGGGAAAGATGGCCAGATTCACTTGTGTCCGTTTTATCTGAGTTCGTTTGCATGTGAGTGATCTGGTGTCTCATTGGATATGAATAGTGGACACTTTGTTAGCCAAATTATCTTGAAAAATGTGAATTTCCATGTTCTTCAGGAAAAATCCAATATGCTACTACTTAAGAAATATAGGCTCCGTCGTCAGTTACAAAATGAGAAAGAAGATCGTTTTGACATATGATGCGGGCCGTAGGTATAAGAAATTCCTACCATTAGGATGAGGGTCCTCTTATTGATGACAGTACTCACGTATATGTGATTTTATTTTTATAGATGTCTTTAACTGCATCGGTTCATATCCCAGACTGATTCTCTTCTTAGCCTATATGGTCAAATCTTCTGTTGTAGAGGCTCTTCATAAGCACCATTCAGCCACTTGTAAATGAGACAGTTGCCGAGTTCGGCACCGAGCTTTTTAAAGGAAGGAGCAACTGCTTTGATAGGTGGTAAATATTGAGATTTAAATTCTTCACCATCCGTATCATAAACCAGAATATGCTTTGGAATGACTTTGTCACGCGAGCACAGCGAATCAACAACGTAAGCAGATGAGTAGTCGCTGATGAATACTCCGGAAGTGGATTTCAGATTAAGGAGGGCTTCGCTAACCTCTGTGATTCCTGTTGATGAAGCCAACTTTATATACCGGCTTTTGTATCCTGCTGCTGCTATTGCATCATTGAACCCCTGGAGACGACGGTTACCATCCTTATATGTACCTATGACAATGAAACTTGTGCACCCTTCGCTTAAAAGTATTTTACCCGCCTCGTAGGAATGACGATAGTTATCAGTCTGCCTTGCTGGAAGAATTGGAAGACGGTCAAGTATTATGTCCGATACGATATCGCAACCTTCTCTTATAGCATGGTATATCGCCAGGTCGGAAAGTGGAAAAGAGAGAAGTATCAAGCCGTCTGCCTCGAGACTTGTCAGATAGTTTCCGAAGTCCAGACTGTCTGTTTTAGTGAATGTGTTCAGCATGAACTTTGTTTTTATTCCCAGGGGCTCTGCAACAGACTGTACGCCGTCATGGAAGGAGAAGAAGAAATGTCCGTCCTGTTTATTTGACATGACAATGATCTTCCTGCCCGCGAGGTTCTTTCTTGATGCGGAGCACGCAGCAACCGTGATTCCGACTTTAGGCTTTGAGATGATGGCTCCGTCATTAACAAGTTCTGTGACTCCTTTTTGTGCGGTCTGCAGGGAAACCTGGAATTTTGTACTTATTTCGCGCACGCTTAAATATTTATCGCCGTGTTTGTAGTTTACCTGGATATCGCGTCTGAGGGAGCGGAGAAATTCATCGTAGACTTGTTTTGGCATTTAATCTCCTTTTCATTACAGTTAATCGTAATAAAACGATAAATTATGGCTAATTGTTATGATTAAAGAAAATTCATTCAATTTAAACCGAAATTTTTCGTTTACAGATGAATGATAGTAGAACAAAAATGAAAACACAACAAAAAACGGAGGATACTGAAAATGAAAAGATTACTAACAGTAGCAATTTGCGTTCTTCTTTCTTTGAGTTTTGTTTTTGCTGCAGGACAGAAAGAGTCCGGTGACGAAAAGATTACTCTTGTATGGTATCAATGGTTTGATGCCGAGACTCACGAGACAGAGCTTAAGCCGATTATCGAAGAGTTCCAGAAGACTCATCCGAATATTGAAATCGAGCTTGCGGCAATATCAAACGAGACATATTGGGACAGACTTGCTCTTGATATTGCTTCTAATGCAGAGGGTGATATCATAACTCTCGATACAGGCGCAGGATTGGAAAGCTACTACTCTCAGAGAGAGGGCGGTGCGTTCATCAATCTTGACGATTATATAAAGGGCTATGTCCTTGAAGACGGAACAAGACTTGAGGAAGACGTATACCTTATCGACAGCGTCAAGAAGGACGGACATGTTGTGGCTCTTCCTTATATAATGTTCTCCGCTCCTATGACAGCATACAGCAAGTCTGCTCTAAAAGAGGCGGGAATAGATCCATCAATGCTATCATCTGCCGATACATATCTGGAAGCGGCAAAAGCCCTTACAGTTGACAAGAACGGAGACGGTATAATCGACCAGTACGGCTGGGGACATCCGACATTCGTCGAGACCCTCTCGAGATGGTGGCATATGCACTGGCTCTGGACATTCGGTGGAGGAATATTCCCCAACGAGGAAGGCCCGTATACAGCAGATAGATTGATTTTCAACTCCGAAGCGAATGTGAAAGCAGTAACATTCCTCAAGGAAATGCTTGATGCAACTGCTCCAAGTGGTTTGAAGACTGTTACAGATATTCATGCAATGTTTGCAAATAAGACAGTAGCAACCTGTCAGGCTGCAGTATGGACTCTTGCGAACTTCCAGGCGATGATGAGCGAAGACGATTATGAGAACGATCTCGGCCTTGCGGACTTCCCATCATGCGATGGGAACGATCCTGTTCTCGTCAGCTGGGGTAACCCTCTTGCTATCTCCTCAAACTGCGAGCATCCGGATGAGGCGTTCGAGTTCATCGCATTCCTTCACAGTAAGTTTGCTCAGAAGCTTTCGATGAGAAGAGCTGCTCCTACAAACAAACTTGTTTATGATGAATATGCTGCTCTGAATCCGAAGCAGGCTGAATTCATCCAGCGCACACAGAATTTCGAGATGAGAATCGTTCCCGATATCACACAGTGGAATGAATTCGATCATATTGTACAGCAGGCAATCTCCGACGCCCTCTTAGGTACCAAGAGTGTCAAAGAAGCTCTCGACTGGGGACAGAAAGAGATGGCAAAGGCACTCAACAACTAACAAACACTTTTCCCCGGGCTTCCCGGGGAAAGATAATGGAGGAAGAACATGTCATCAGTCATCAGCAAGAAAGCAAGAAACAGGATTCTGGTTTTTGAATTCCTTCTTCCCGGACTCATAATCCTCTCTGTTTTTGTCTTTTATCCAATACTTAAATCAGTTCTCATGTCATTTCAGAACTGGCATCTGACTCAAAGCAGCAAAAAACATGTATTCGTCGGTTTGAAAAACTATATAGACGTGTTCAACATTTCACACTTTTCCCAGATGGTATGGACGACGCTTCTCTACACATTCTTCTCAATAGCAGGAAAGATGCTTGTAGGACTCGGTGTTGCTCTTCTATTCACAAAGGAATTCAAGGGGAGAAGCATTGCCCGCGGTATCATGCTTGTTCCATGGGCTATGCCGACAGTTGTCGTCTGTAATATTGCAATAATCGCAACGGACCCTGACTACGGCATTCTCGCAGCGATGATACGCAAGCTCTTTAATCTGACATCGCTTCAGATATTCAGCGGCACTACATCAAGTCTTGTCGCTGTAATTATTGTAAACATATGGAAAAATTTCCCGTTTGTGTCCCTGATGCTGCTTTCGGCGCTCTCAACTATTCCTAAAGACTACTATGACGCAGCTTCAATAGACGGTGCGGGAGCAATCATGAAGTTCAAAAATGTAACATGGCCTCAGATTAAGCCCATCTGGAATACCCTTCTGATTCTTGAGATTTTATGGACTATCAAGGAATTTGAGCTTGTATATCTCATTACAAAGGGCGGCCCGAACAATGCAACGAACGTAATCGGGATTGATATATATCTTAACGCTTTCAAGTATTACAAGGTCGGTATGGCATGTGCCGAGGGCGTACTTTTGCTGGGTGTATGCGTCATATTCTCGGCGATATATTTCAAAAAGGTAAATAAAGAGGAGGAATGACAATGAATGTAAAGAAAACAGCTGGTAAAACACTGCTCTATGCCGTGGTGATTTTAGTATGCATCATTATCATAGCCCCGTTTGTCATAATGATCTCATATTCTCTGAGAAGCACTAAGGATATCTTTGCTCTGGACTACAGTCTTATTCCGAAGAACGCTACGCTTGATGCTTATAAGAATGCTCTATTTTCATATAAGTTCTCGGGGTATGGATTCGGTACGTGGACACTGAACAGCGTGCTTGTTTGTCTGGGTGCAACGTTTCTCGCCGTCTTCTTCTCGGCTATGATGGGATATGCAATCGCACGTTTCAAGTTTACAGGTAAGAAGGTGTTTCTGTTTCTGATATCTTTGACGCAGACGATTCCATGGATAATCATTTTGATTCCGTACTATATGTCGATTTCAAGTCTTAAGCTTACAAACAATCTTTATGTACTCATGATTACATATACAGCGGTATTGATGCCGACGGCGGCGTGGCTCTTTGTGAGTTTCTTCAAGAAGATTCCATATGAAGTGGAAGAGGCTGCAGCCATTGACGGTTGTTCGCAGTGGGGAATATTTTTCAAGATAATAATTCCGATCTCGCTTTCGAGCGTATCTGCAATCGCACTTGTCTCGTTTGTTGCGGGCTGGGGAGATTATCTCTTTGCTTCAACCTTCATCAAGAAGGCTGTAAACTGGACACTTCCGCTGGGATTGACATCATTCAAGGGAGAGTTCTTCATACAGTGGGCTGAAATTATGGCGATGAGTGCACTTGTTACTGTACCTATTGTCGTACTGTTCATATTCCTGCAGAGATACCTTGTCGATATGATGACGGGAAGTGTTAAACAATAAGAGAGGAAGTTAAAAATGTTAATCAGAAATATGAGTAATATCGCGGAAATTGATTATTGCGACTCAAGGTCGATCTCGGCTGAAAATCCGGAAGGAAAGCGCGGCTGGGGAGGGCAGGCGGAAGGAGAGCTTGGAAAGAGCCGCAAGGGAAAAGCTTTCCTTGACCTTGAGAGTGGAAAAGAAACGACCATTGCGGATATTCATGGAAGTGGTGTCATCAATCACATATGGATTACTGTCCAGGACAGTTCACCCGCAGGTGAATTTGTCTTGAGGGACCTTGTTCTCAGAATGTACTGGGACGATAGTGATACGCCGAGTGTCGAAGTGCCGATCGGAGACTTCTTCTGCTGTGGTTTTTCCACAAAGTGTCAGGTAAACTCCCTCCCGATTGTTGTTGCGCCATACGGCGGCTTCAACTCATTCTTCCCAATGCCTTTCCGTAAGCGGGCAAGAATAACGGTGGAAAACCAGCACGGTGGATTGATACATGCATTCTTTTATACTGTGAACTATTCTCTCTCTAATGAAATTGACCCGAAGATGGGGTATTTCCATGCTCAATGGAGACGAACAAAGTACTCGAAATTAAAGGAAGACCATGTCATTCTCGATATTAAGGGAGAGGGCCATTATGTTGGAACATATCTGGCGTGGACTGCCCTCGAAAGATATTGGTACGGAGAAGGAGAAGTCAAGTTCTATATAGATGACGATAAGGATTTCCCGACCATTTGCGGCACGGGAGTAGAGGACTATGTCGGAGGAGCCTGGGGCTTCTATGAGAAGGACGAGTATGGTGTTGTATCAAGGAAAGAAAGTACTTACTGTACTCCTTATATGGGTTATCCTTACTGCAGCTCTGTCAGCGGAACGAAAGAAATCTATGGGTATGACGCTCTTCCGATGCATGGACTGTACAGGTGGCATATTGTAGATCCCATATGCTTCAAGAAGAGGCTGAAGATTACGGTCCAGGAGATAGGACACAATGGCGACAAACTCTTTGAGAGAGCAGATGATGTGGCTACGGTTGCTTATTGGTATCAGACGGATATTAATAAGGATTTCCCTGAGCTGCCAGATAAGGAGTACCGTACACCGAGGTGAACATGAAAGTAATATGTTTTGGAGAGATTCTGTTTGATGTTTTTCCGTATGGGGCGAGGCTCGGCGGGGCTCCGCTCAATGTGGCTTATCATCTGAATAAACTTGGAGACGAGACCGTTGTTGTCAGCGCCGTCGGAAAAGATGAGCTGGGAGAAGAAGCTAGAAAGACTATATCTTCTCTCGGTCTTGATACAGAGTGTATCAATCACTCTTTCTATCCGACAGGGAGAGCCGATATCATCCTCAAGGAAGGAAATGCCGACTATACTTTCAACTATCCCTCGGCCTGGGATGACATAAGAGTAGAGCGCGGCAGAATGGACGGCGATGTGCTCTATTTTGGAACGCTTGCACAGAGAAGCGAAGTGAGCCGCGAAACATTGGAGCAAATCAAAGAAGAATTCAAAAGTAGGGAAGTTTTCTTTGATGTAAATCTGAGGAAGAATTTCTATACAAAGGAGATAATACTTTCCGGCTTGAAGAGTGCCACCATGCTGAAGATGAATGATGAGGAGGCTCCTGTCATATTAGATATTGCGAGAGCGGGAACTGTCGAAGAGATTTCAGAGAGCTTCAATATCCCGGTTGTTATTGTAACCAAAGGTAAAGACGGGTCATCAGCATATTATAAGGATAAGTGGTATGAGGAGAAGGCCGTGAGCTCTAAAGTCGTCGACACAGTAGGGGCGGGGGACAGTCTCTCGGCTGCCTTCATTCACACCTTCATGAAAACCAAGGATGTGGCTCTTTCCTTGAAAGTGGGATCTGCTCTTGCCTCCTTTGTCGTATCGAGAGAAGGAGCAATCCCTGAATACGACGATGAGATAGAAAGAAAGCTCTCTCTTCTCCTGAAATAATCTCTTTCTGCTACTCCTTCTTCTTAACCCGTAAACTCTCTTTTCGCCGAAAAATTTATGTAGACCTACTATATGACTCTTGGATAGAATAATGAAAGTTTGGGAGTTCAATCACCCGGGTAAAAAAAGGATTTAAATTAAAAATGGATGAATATAGATTAAATGAGCCGGCACCTCACCATGGCGATATTGTGCCTGATGATGCATGTAAAAGTATGCTTGAGCTTGACTCTCCTGAAAAGTGCTCCAGATTTTTCGACTCTGAAAGTTTCGTGAAAGAGTACACATATTCAGGCTCTGATCTCGGCGCCGTCATCGACGGTGAATATACATCCTTCAAAGTCTGGTCTCCCACCGCAGTATCCGTCGTTCTCAATCTCTATCATGACGGCTCTGAGGGCTCTCCTTTCGAGAGAAAGAACATGACTCCGGAGAAGAAAGGTGTCTGGCATATAAAAGAGAAATGCGGAAGCGGAACATATTACACTTACACGGTAACTACAGCCTTCGGAGAGGAAGAGGCCGTTGATCCTTATGCAAAGGCTCTCGGTGTCAACGGAGAGAGGGGTATGGTCATTGACCTCAAAGAGACTGATCCCGCGGGATTTTCTCTCGACAGCTATGTTGATACAGTTTCCTCTTACTCTGATGCCGTTATCTGGGAGTGCCATATCCGCGACTTCTCAATGAAGAACAGCTCGAGTAAATATAAAGGTAAGTACAAGGCATTTACAGAGACGGGGCTGAAGAATAAGAGCGGTTTTCCGATAGGCGTCGATTACCTCGACTCTCTCGGGATAACTCATGTGCAGCTTCTTCCTTTCTTCGACTATGCAACTGTCGACGAAAGAAGGAATGACGAGTTCAACTGGGGATACGACCCGAAGAATTACAATGCACCCGAGGGCAGTTATTCCACCGACCCGTATCGGGGAGAAGTGAGGGTGAAGGAAGTAAAGGAGATGATAGCTTCTCTTCATTCGCATTCCATCGGTGTTGTCATGGATGTTGTCTACAACCACACATACTCTCTCTCCTCCTCATTCAACAAGATAGTCCCCTGTTATTACTACCGCTATACATTTGACGGTTCCTGCTCGAACGGAAGCGGCTGCGGCAACGAGATTGCATCAAACAGGATAATGTGCCGTAAATTCATCGTCGACTCTCTCACTTTCTGGGCAGAGGAGTACCATATAGACGGCTTCAGGTTTGATCTTATGGGTATTCTCGATGTAGAGACTATCAGCGATGTCGAGAAGGCTCTTCATGCCGTTAACCCGAAGTGTCTCATATACGGCGAAGGTTGGAGCGGCGGAAGCTGTGCCTGGGATTACAACGATCTCGCAACCAATTTCAATATCTATAAAGTGGAGAGAAGTAAAGGTGCCGCCGGAGGAGTTGCCGTATTCAATGATGTAATAAGAGACGGCCTTAAGGGGAGCGTATTCAATCTCTCCGACCGCGGCTATGTCAACGGGATGCCCACAAGGGAGAATGCAGCCAGGGTGGCTTTCGGCATATGCGGAGGGAGAATGAGCTCTTCGTCCGCCTGGAGTGTGAAAGACAGTATGGTCGTCAACTACATGTCTGCACACGACAACAACACCCTGTGGGATAAATTGACCCTCTCGAACCCGATTGCCTCCAAAAGCGAGAAGGCAAGGATGAACAGGCTCGGAGCTTCGGTCCTGATGATTTCAAGCGGAATGCCTTTCATGCTTTCTGGAGAGGAGATATTGAGAACCAAAGGCGGGGATGGTAACAGCTATAAATCACCCGACAGCGTAAACAACATCGACTGGGAAAGCATAGAAAAGGATTCGGAGGAAGAGAAGATGTTCTTCTGGTACAAAAATCTCATCGGGATGAGAAAGAAGTACCATTGGCTCAGAAACGGCGAAATAGATGCCGTCATATGGGACAACAATTCCATCTATGTGACATACAAAGAAAACGGAGTTCTTGTCGGAGTTGCGATAATCAACCCCACAGGCGAGAGCTTTCTCGGAACTCTTCCCGAGGGCGAGTGGAAGCTTATTCTGAGCGGGGAGAGATTCGTCTATGAGAAGGAGAAGGCGAGACTCTGTGTCTCTGTTCCTTCACAGAGTGTAGTAGTTCTCACGATATAGCAAATTTCAGTTTACCTCAAACTTCATAAACAAAATTTATCGAAGTATGAAAAATGCAAATATTGTTCAAAAAGTTCAACACAACGTCTGATTTCTATGGAACAATAGTAGCTGTATTTTAATTTCACCGGAGGGATTAAATGAAAAAAGCGATTATCATTTTAATGCTCGTGGCTGCTCTCTTGGTTCCGCTCTTTGCTCAGGGAGCAAAAGAAGCTGAAGATGACAACAGCCCGATTGTTATCGAATTCTGGACACATGAGGACGCATCCAGACAGGCTCTCGAGGAAAGATATATCGAAGAGTTCTGTGCCATTCATCCGAATGTAACTGTCAACGTAACACGTCAGAGTGCAGAGAAGCTCAGAGAGCTCATCCAGACAGCGTTTGCATCAGGCGAGGGCCCCTCGTTCTTCAATCTCCCGATCGAGAATGAATTCCAGTACATCGAGGCGGGAAGAGTTGCTGTTGCAGATTATGAGACACTCGGTTTCAAGGATGCAAAGGATCTCCTTGCAAGCTACGAAGACGGCATGATCGACGCTGTTTACTATGACGGCGAAATCTACGGCCTTCCTCTCGAACTCACAAACTGGTCAATCTTCATCAACAAGAAGGTTTTCAGAGATGCAGGTCTTGATCCAGAGAAAGACTATCCGAAGACATGGGAGGATATGGTCGAGGTCAGCAAGAAGATCGTTCTCAGAGATGGCGATATCATAACAAGACGCGGATTCGACTTCAGATATTCCTATGAGCTCACATACTTTGTTCCAATGGTCGAGCAGCTCGGCGGATCCCTCAGCGGGACAGACGGCTGTGTCAACAAGGATGCATGGGTAAAGGCTCTTACATTCATGCAGAACTGGGGACCCGGCGGAGAGAACCTCGGTAACCCGACACTCACTGCTGCAAGAAAGCTCTTCAACAAGGATAACGGCGATATAGCAATGGCTAACACAGGTCTCTATCAGGAAGCAAGAATCCTTTCCGACAACCCGACATTCTACAACAGCGGAGAGTGGATGGTTGTTCCATATCCTACATTCGAGAATGCAGTTAAGGACGTTGCAGGCTGCTACTACGGTCATTTCTACATGGTTAATGCAGATAAGAGCGAGAGAGAGCAGAAGATGGCATGGGAACTCATCAAATACTTCCTCCTTACGGAAGGACACGCTGAAGAGTACCTGACCGAGGTCGGACTCATCCAGCCTACAAAGGCCCTCATGGAAGGCGAGACATATGCATCAATGCCTTACTCGGAAGTCTTCAAGAATGACTTCGCACGCTCACACATCGTTTACTACGAGAAGGGAGCTGCAGAGATCCAGAGTGCTATCAACAGTGCCGTCAAGCAGGTTATGCTCCAGGGAGTCGATCCCAGTGCAGCTTACGACACACTTCAGAAGACAGTTCTCGAGATACTTGCCGACTGACATTCACACAATAAAAAATATAGCGGGTCTTAACGGGCCCGCTGTTATGGAATTAATATGAAAAGAACAAGAACTTACAGCATTGAAAGAAAACAGGCCAGATGGGGTTTTGCTTTTACCGTTCCCTGTCTCGTCTTCTTTGCTGTTTTCAGCTTTTATCCCATTATAAGCGCATTTATAACAAGCCTCACCAACCGTGACGCCATCAAACGCACATGGGACTTTGTCGGATTCGACAACTACAAATACCTCTTTACACAATCCAACGGAGGCTTCTCGCTCCTCAATTCTATTAAGGCTACGGGAATATTCACAATCGGCACGTTCATTCCGATGGTCGTTGTCTCCCTTATTCTCGCGGTATTGATCATGCAGTTACGCAGGCCGAGCCACTCAAAGATAATCGAGCTTGCTTACTATACACCGGCTGTTCTTTCATCTGTTGTTGCAGCAACGATATGGATGATCCTCTTTCAGCCAACAGGGCTCTTCAACCAGCTTTCGAATACGATTCTTCATACATCCGGAAAGGATTATCAATGGCTGACGAATGACGCCATGCTGAGAGCGTCGACCATTATCGTCTACTTCTGGAAATATATCGGATATTTCACCATCCTCTTCATAACGGGGCTGGCAAGTATTCCTCCCACACTCTATGAGGCTGCAATAGTCGACGGTTCTTCCAGATGGCACACCTTCTGGAAAATAACGCTTCCTCTCCTGAAGCCTACAATCATGCTTGTTTCGATTATGGCCATGCTTCAGTGTCTCAAGACATTCAGTACGCAATATATGTTCGTGCAGGGAGGAACAGCTAGAGAACCTATCGATGTCATAACAATGAACATCTACTACACAGGTGTCGTCAACAGACGTCTCGGACGCTCGAGTGCAATGTCGATCATCCTCTTCGTCATTATGCTGTTCTTTACGTTCCTGCAGTTCTCGCTCCAGAAGAACGGCGACGAAACAGAGTATTAAGGAGGGGAGTATGAATAACAACAAATTCGTAGGCAGAGTTACAATCGGTGAGATCATAACTTACATTGTGCTGATTGCTGTTCTTATCTTTACTCTTATGCCCCTTGCCTTCATGATCACCGCATCCTTCATGGACGCCAAGCAGATCATGGCTATGCCTTACTCCTGGATACCCAGTAAGAAATACTTTACAACGGAGTCGAGAACATTCTTCACGAACTTTCAGAAGGCAATAATCGGCAACCACGGCGAGAAGATATTCTTCCGTAATCTCTTCAATTCGCTTATCGTAGCAATCACATGTTCCCTGACGACTGTTCTCCTCTCGTCGCTTTGCGGCTACGGACTTGCGAAGTTCAATTTCAAGGGTAAGACCGCCGTATTCATGGCGATAATGAGTACGATGATGATTCCTTTTGAAGCAATAATGATTCCTCTATACCTTGTTGCTTCGAAGTTCAAGATGATCAATACGATACCCGGCCTCATCATCCCGTTCCTCGTCAGTGCGTTCGGAGTCTTCCAGATGAGACAGTATCTTATTACATTCCCGAGCGAGTATCTTGATGCTGCAAGAGTCGACGGTCTTAATGAATTCAAGATTTACTCCCGAATCGTTCTTCCGAACTCCACGCCGGTAATCGCAACACTCGGAATATTGTCATTCCGTAACCAATGGGATAACCTCCTCTGGCCGCTTTTGTGTTCACAGGCTGAGAAGATGAAGACCATTCCTCTTTATATATCGAAGTTTGCAGAAGAGAAACAGACGGATGAAGGCGCTTTGATGGCGTGTGCGCTTCTTGCATCCATTCCGATGTTTATACTCTTCTTCACGCTCAGCAAGTACTTCCTCGGCGGTGCCGCGGTATATGAATCGAGAAAGGGTTAAGTATAGGAAAGCCGCTTATCTACATAGAGAGCGGCTTCATAGAAACGAGTGACATTCACTTACTAGGGCTTAAGACATGATATAGGGACAACATAGACACCGTCACTTCTTTTGTACGCCCTTTTTGCAATGCCTACAAGAATCATCTTGAAGGACGGTCCTTTCATCTTGTTCTTGAGTATGAGAGATTCGAGCTTGTTGAGATTATCTGCGCCTTCTTCTATCAGCCGACAGCCTCCGAGCTTTATCTCGACGAGTGCATAATTCCCGTTTTTCAAATGGATTATCGCATCGCATTCAAGACCGTATCTGTCTCTGTAGTATTGAAGCGACCCTCCGATTGCATCTGAATATATTCTGAGATCCCTCATACAGAGTGTTTCAAATATAAGGCCCATGGTGTTCAGATCGGCTCTGAGCTCATCCGGCCCGATCCCCATTGCTGCTATTGCAATTGAGGGATCTGTGAAATAACGAGTATTTTCCGAGCGGATTGCTGTCTTTGACCGGATATTTGGATTCCATGCAGATACATCTTCGATAGTGAATATATCCTTGAGTGCAGATATGTATTGTGCAATTGTATCTTCGCTTATATTCGTCGTTTCATTAGAAATGACATCATTTTTAATCAATACCAAAGAAGATTTACTCCCCTGGTTCCGGGAAAGAGAACGCATCACACGTCTTACTCTGTCGCTGTTCTTCTTTATGCCGTCAGCTCTGTTGATATCTGAATTGACAACAGCCTCATAATATTCGCTCACAAGTGAAAGTGCTACGTTATCCTGTCTTCCGATTGATTGCGGCCAGCCTCCTCTACAGATTATGAAGGCCAGATTTTCAAGGTCCATGGAAGAATTTCCGCTGATTTCTTCAGGTTTTTCGAACAGCCCTTTCAGACTTACTTCTCCGCTGGATTCTCCGGATTCAAAAAGAGTCATAGTCCCCATCTTCAGCCAGGCGAATCTTCCTGCACCTGAATGAATTATTTTGGAATCATCGTGAGGAACGGAGGAACCTGTTAAAATGAACTGGCCGCACTGCTGTCTCTCGTCAACCTCTCTTCTTACTGCGTCGAATATTCTCGGTTCTACCTGCCATTCGTCGATAAGTCTGGGGGTGTTTCCTTTAAGAAGAGCGTATATGTCGATATATGCCAATGAAATATCTCCGTTTTTCGCCACTTCATCATCCATCCTCAAGATGCTTTTCGACACCTGTTCCCCAGTTGTCGTCTTGCCGCACCATTTTGGGCCCTGTATCAAAACAGCTCCCATGCAGTTAAGCTTGAATTCAAGGATTTGATCTGCTATACGTTTTCTATACATTTCAGCCGGCCTCATTTGTGAGTATATCTTAATAAGATGTAACAAATAAGTAAAGAAAAATCGGTTAATTTGTGATAAAGCACTCGGTTAATTTGTGGAAAAACACTCGGTTAATTTGTGGAAAAACACTCGGTTAATTTGTGATAAATTACTCGGCTGGTTTGTGATTCCGGTCGTTATTTGAAGGCCCGGACTTGAGAGACAGTGTCAAAGTCGATATGTATGAATAATAATGCCCCTCGCGTGGAGGGGCTTGTATGATGAGACTATACCTTACTGGAGGTTAGCCTTGAGTGCGCTGATTTCATCTTCCGTGAGGCCGATGGAAATGATGTATTTCTCAGCTTCTTTCTGAAGATCCGCGCTCTTTAGATCATTAATTGAGAATGCTGCTTCAAGAGTCTTGACGATGTTGCTCGAGAGGATTGCATTGTACTTCTCTGTTCCCTTCTCGACCTTGTAGTAGTTCTCGTATGTCTTCATGTAGTCTTCTGCAACTTCCTCGTAGCTTGCACCCATGAGGCATTCAAGAATTGCAGCAACAAAGCCTGCTCTGTCCTTTCCCTCTGTGCAGTGGAAAGCATAGACGCCTGGATTGGATGCAAGGAATCTGAGGCCCTGAGCCAGTCCTTTCTTGAATTCCTGTGACTGGAAGTCGACACCGAGGTTGAGGTAGATTACATTCTGCTTCGAGTAGTAGGAGTCGGAGAAGCCTTCAAATGCTTCTGCTTCACTCTTGCTGTTCGCCAGGTTCATGATGACTGTGACGCCTGCCTCTTTGATAGCTTCATCTGCATATTTGTTTCTGCCGAGCTGGGGATCTATTGGAGAACTTGTTCTGTAGAGCTTTCCTTTCCCCATTCCCGTTGTCGTGATTTCTCTTTCATTTGCAAACTCTGCATCGGTGAGTTCAGCATAATCCTCTCTGTTGTTTGTTCTATTGAGGTCATGAAGAATGTACTGGGCAAGGTAACCGCCTTCCTCTGCCATCTCGAACTTCACTTCGACAGGGAACTCCACGCCGTCCTGGGCTGTCCAGAACCATGTCTTGTCCTCGTTTGTTGTCTTATGTGCCAGACCGTATGTTTCGCCGAAGTTGCCCATGTTGATTGCAAGTGAGATATATCCCGTAGGAGCACCTGTTTCATTGAGCTGGGCTATGATGGCAGGTGTACCCTGGTCGACATAGGAGTAAGTAGGAACGACGGGGAGTGTGAGCTCCTTATCGAGGAAAGAGACCTTTACGAGGTCGCCCTCGGAGAATCCCATATCGAAGAAGGATGCTGTCTGGAGGTCGGTGTAGACGTTACCGTACTTGGTAAACCATACATCGGAATCGAGACCGCCGATTGTGACGATGCCGTCATCCTCAGCTTCTTCCGTCACGACCTTGATTCTACCCTGCTTAGTCGAATATTCCTCTCCGATTACGCCGCTGAGAACCTCTGTGACATAGTCCATGACAGCTTCATCGAGAACGATTGATGTGTCGAACTGGTCGGTTGATGAAGCAAAAGCGTAATATGTGTCACCGCCTGCAGCAACAAAGTTGTTTGTGATTACTGCATAAGTCTCGTCTTCGTTGAACGGTGTACCGTTAACGGAGTTGATTGTAACTCTGTTGATCGATTTCGGTCCGTAGTATGTGGAAGCGGGGTAGGTGTCATCACACTTGTCATACGCTTTTGTTGTATCGATTGTGTATTCGATGCCGCTTACCTGCGGGAAACCGCCGAGAGAGACAGGTGTGCAGTATGTTGATGCTTCAAGTGCCTCGAGAAGCGCTGATCCCTTTACATATACGACAGCGATTGTGTTGCCGAACGGGAGGACGGTGTTGATGTCTTTCTTTGTGACATCGCCCTTATGAATCCATGCTCTGATTCCGCCGCCGTTAGTGATGGCAACTGTGTGTCCCTTATCGACTTTGAGTGCACCTTCATCCTTGAGAATAGTCCACATCATTGCATCTGTGATGAGATCACCGAGGTTTGTCTCCTCTGTTCTGTTTCCGGGTTCTCTGTCGCCGTTGAGCTCGACAAGAGAAGAAGCGAATACAATGTCATACTCCCTGTTGACTCTGTCGATGATGCTCTCTGCAGCTTTTTCTGTCTCTTTATCCTTTTCCAGTCCGTCGGTCGGGAGAAGATAGTGGTCTTCGATTTTGGCACTTGCATTATCGATGACGACGACTCCGATGTTGGCAAAAGCTGTTCCTGTGGATTGAATGGGCTCTCTGTTTTCGCCTTCTGTCATGACTGTGTGCGAGTGGCCGTCGATGAGAAGGTCGATTCCCTTTACATTTGCATAGAGGTCGTTGGATCTGTTGGGTGTGCTCTCTGCATCAACTCCGAGGTGTACAAGACCTATTACGATATCGGCACCCTTTTCCTTGAGAGTATCGACGACTTTCTGTGTCTGCTTGTAGAGGTCGTCTCCCTGGATGAATGTAAGGCCCTTTATCAGTGCAGGGTTTGCCTTTGTCTGGGCTTCCGGAGTCTCGAGACCGAAGAAACCTATTGTAAGGTTTCCGCTCTTCATGAGTGCACCGGAGGGATAGATCGGAGTGCCGTTCTCGTCAAAAACATCTCCACAGAGCACTGTAAACTCTGCCTTCGAGAGGTTTTCCCTGAGCTGTGCGTAGCCGTAGTCGAACTCATGGTTACCCAGTGTAGCGAGGTCGTAGGAGGCCTCGTTCATCATTGTGACGGCATCCATACCCTTTGAGGTACTTACATATGTTGTACCCTGGCTGAAATCGCCTGCGTCAACTGTGATGACTTCAGCTCCTTTGCTTTCGAAGCTGTTTCTCAGTGCTTTTATATAAGCATAGCCTTCAACGGCGCCGTGAACGTCGTTGGAGTGCAGAATAACAGTCTTTCCTTCATATTCCTTTACTTCCCTGGTGCCCTCGGCTGAAAGGGCGAAGAGAGTAACGAGAATAAGAGATAAGGCAATAATTTTTTTGATTGTTTTTCTCATATGTTCTCCTTGCTGAATATAAGCGTAATCAGTGTTCGGCCTTTTGCCTTTTTCGTCAAGAACGAAAGGGGAAATTGTGAAATGAACTTCCAATTGCGGCTCCGGTCGTTTAAAATTCTGATGAGGAGAAAGGACGGTGAAACTGTTTTCGAAGAATGAGGAAAGGGATCTGACCGAGAAGGAAAAGAAGGATGCTTCTCTCATTGTCGATAAGCTGAAAAGCGGTGTCGAGAAGAACTACGATGAGGATGATATTCTCCGCGCCGAGGAGAGAGCTGAAAAGAAATACAAGAAGGCTCTCGAGAAAATCTGGGATAAAATCCAGGTACTCTTCTTTATTGCTAAGCACCCGTCAGTCTGGGGGCTTCCAGTCGCAATTCCCGCAGCGGCTGCCGTCCTTTATCTTGTCCTTCCAGTCGACGCCATCCCCGATTTTATCGCACCTCTGGGCCTTGTTGACGACATTGCAGTCATAACGGGAGCCCTGGCCGCCATAATAAAGACAGTATCTTCTTATTCAAGGGAGAAGCTTCTTGAAATAAGAAAGAAGTGCCCGGAGAATCTGCTTGTAACATTCGATGAGATGTTCTCAATAGAGGATAATTCTCCCGTCGTAGAGAAGAGCGATGAATGCGATGTGATAGTCGAGACGCCGGTGGAGGCCGCCGCCCACTCGATAGAGAAGGGACTCTTCAGAACAAAGAAGATCATACGAGAGGTGAGAAACAACCTCGAGAGGGAAAGCGAGAAGACACCGGGATTGAAGGATACAGGGTTTTATAAGGCCGTAGACAAAGCTTCGACTGTGGCGGATGCCATTCCTCTTGCGGGAAACAGAATTGCACTCAGGGCCCTCGAAGTCTATTTGAACCTCGAGATTCTGAAGAGGGGCATAAAGAGCCTTATAAGCTACATAATGTTTGCTCTCTCGCTCTTTTTCTTTACAATCAAAGAAGACAGCATCTTCTTTCTTGTGCTGTCGTCCATCTTTATGCTTTCGTCCTACGGCTTCTTCATCATCTCGTTGATAAAGAATATTCCCCGTGTGTGGGTCTTCATCAAGGGCTATATTAAAGGAGGGATGGAGGAGGCTGTGGTTGCAGTCTTCTTCAAGAGCGCCGAAAGAGAGCCCTCTCTCAAGGAAGAACTCGTCAGGGCCGGAGTCAAACGGATCAGGAACGACAGGGAGCTGTTGACTGTGCTCTACAAGAACTTCGGGTCATCGCTCATCATATTCCTCATAAAGATGATTCTGATTATTGCGGCATTCTTTGTCCTGAAGAGAGTGGTACTTCTTACAACAGGACTTGGGAGTACATTCCAGATACTCTTCGCACCTGTTGTTGAAATAGTGAAGATTACGAATCAATAATCCTCGAGAAGTACCCTGCAGTCTTCGCTTCCGGGGGAGAGAAAG
>CAVHKW010000007.1:0-6905 GCA_963636745.1 uncultured Oscillospiraceae bacterium
GAATCAATAATCCTCGAGAAGTACCCTGCAGTCTTCGCTTCCGGGGGAGAGAAAGATATCTTCCGTGCTGCCGCGTCTGATTATTTTTCCATCCTTCATTACAAAGAGACAGCTCGTCATACGTCTTACCTCGCGTGCCGAATGCGTAACGAGGATTGCCTCTTTGCCGAGGCTCTTCAGGAGTGTGAGGAGCTCTGTCTGGAGACTCCGCCTCAAAAAGGCATCAAGCGCCGAAAACGGTTCGTCGAGAAGTAACAAATCGGGTTCGCTTACGATGATTCTTGCGAGTGCCGTCCGTTGTGCCTGCCCGCCCGATAGCTGGGAGGGAAGTCTGTTCTCAAGTCCCTCGAGGTGGAGAAGCTCTACGGCCTCCTCGTACTTTCTCTTCTTCTCTCCCTTGTCCTTCTCCTTTACAAGACCGCACATTATGTTCTTTTTGACTGTCATTGAAGGAAAAAGAGCATAGTTCTGGAAAAGATAGCCGACTTTTCTGTCCTGGGGACGTACATTTATTTTCTTTCTGCTGTCAAAGAGGACTCTGTCGTCGAGTGCGATGTAGCCTTCGTCAGGAGTGATGATTCCCGCGATACACTTGAGCGTCATGCTCTTACCCGAGCCGCTCGAGCCCAGAACTCCCGTGATAAGGTCCTCCGTTTCGAATGAAGAGGAGAGAAGGAAGGAACCGAAGTCTTTCTTGATATCTACAACAAGTTTCATCTTTTCCTCCTTGTTTTTCTGTCCTTGTTCTCGAGAAGGTTCACCGCAAGAAGCACCACTGTCGATATTGCGACATTTATCAATACCCAGATATATGCCTCTCTCTCGTTGTTGGTTCTCCAGAGCTGATATACCGTTGTCGAAATAGTTGCAGTCTTTCCGGGAGTGTAGCCGATGAGCATGCTTGTCGCTCCGTACTCTCCGAGAGCACGGGCAAAGGCAAGTACAACACCCGCAAGGATTCCCTGCTTGCATGTCGGAATCTTTATTCTCCAGAAGATGAAGCTGTTGCTGAGGCCGAGAGTCTTTCCGGCTTCCGAGAGGGTTTGGTCATAAGCTTCGAATGCACCTCTTGTTGTCCTGTACATAAGAGGAAACGCGACAACCGTTGCCGCAACTATTCCTCCGTACCATGTCATGACGAATTTTATCCCGAATTTCCCCAAAAATTGTCCAAGCGGTGTCTTTACTCCGAATATGAGGATAAGAAAGAAGCCGACGACAGTGGGGGGAAGAACGAGAGGAAGTGTCAGGAACACATCAAGAATACCCTTCACAAGAGGCGGAAGCTTCGCAACGAAGTGAGCGAGGAAAATGCCGAGGAAGAAGACTATTATTGATGTGTAGAACGCGATGCGCAGCGAGTTGAAAAAAGGATACCAGTCCATATTGATTCTCAGAAAGAGTGGAGGGCATGAGCCCTCCAGCATCTTACTTATTAGAGTGCGCTTGCAAAGCCGACGGATGCAAATACCGCCATAGCTTCGTCGCTCTTGAGATAATCAAGGAATGCCTTTGCTGCGTCTTGGTTCTTGCTGACAGAAAGAACAGCTGCGGGGTAGATGACTCTTCCGCCTGTCATTTCGCTTGTTGCCGTATCAACAACTGTGAGGCCGGCAGAGTAAGCATCGGTAGCGTAGATGATTCCACAGTCAACAGACTGCTGGCTGACCTGTGTTGTGACTTCCTTTACGTTTGTGCCGTATGTGAGACAGCCTGCATTTGCAACTTCATTCTCGTCGATTCCGTAGTAAGCGAAGATCTTCTGTGTGTACTGTCCGACAGGAACATCTGAGTTGCCGACAGCGAGGAATACGTCATGTGCCTTCAAAAGCTCGGCAAGCTGATCATAGCTTTTGATTCCCTTGGGGTTTCCCTCCGGTACTGCAAGTGCAGTCTTGTTTTCAAGTAGATCAACCAATGTCGATTCGTCGACCATTCCCAGGTCCTTGAGGGCATTCATCTGCTTCTTTGCAGCAGAGAGGAAGACATCGCAGTCAGCACCCTGTTCGATCTGTGTCTTGAGAGTTCCGCTTGAGTCGAAGTTGTATGTGATTGTAACGCCGGGGTTAGCCTTCTCATACATACCTTTGATAGTTGTAAGAGTCTCTGTCATACTTGCTGCTGCGAATACGATAAGGTCAGTCTTTTCTGCACTTTTTGCCGCTTCCTGAGCGCCCTGTGCGAAAACAGAGGTGAGGGCAAGTGCCATGACGAGAAGTAAAGATAAAATCTTCTTCATGATATTTCTCCTTATGAATTGTTTATTTATCAAGTTTTTCACCCCTCAGGAGACCGAGCCCGTGCGGGAGTGCTTCTATGATCACATCCAATGCTTCCGTGACAGCCTTTGGACTTCCCGGAAGGTTGATTATGAGAGTGGTGCCTCTTATTACCGAGACGCCTCTCGAGAGCATTGCGTGCTTTGTTTTCGTCATGCTGTATGCTCTTATTGCTTCGCTTATTCCGGGGGCGTTCCTTTCCGCGACCGCTTCCGTCGCCTCCGGTGTTATGTCGCGCGGAGAGAAACCCGTTCCGCCTGTTGTCAGAATAAGGTCCATCTTCTTTATATCAGAGAGATCTATAAGAGCATCAATGAGCATCTCTCTGTCATCGGGAAGAAGAAGATAGCCGGGTCTTCTCCATCCCTTCTTCTCAAGATATTCAATTATTGCGGGGCCCGAAAGATCCTCCCTCTCTCCGTTATATGATCTGTCGGAGAGCGTAATTACGGCTGAATTGAAATCGAAATTCTCCATCAAATCCCCCTTCCGAAAGTGCAGAAAGGAAAGTGACAGACTTTGCACCCGAGGCATAATCCACCGTTACCGAGACCTGATAGATAATCTTTTGTAACTTCGATTCCTGCCATGACGCGCGGAAGTACTATGTCGAAGATTGTCCTCTTCGAGTACATTACGCATCCCGGAAGACCGAGTATGGGCCTCCCGTCGGGAAGATACGCGAGCATGAACATAGCACCCGGAAGTACCGGAGCGCCGTATGAGACGATGCGTGCTCCCGTGTTCTTTATGGCAAGAGGTGTTCTGTCGTCGGGGTCTACACTCATGCCGCCCGTCGTGATGATCATTTCGATATCGGGATTGTCGATCATTTCACTAAGTGCCTTCCCGATATTCTCCGCATTGTCGTCCGTGATTATATGAGCCTTCATGACCGAATCGAACTCGGAGAGCTTCTCTTCAATTACCGGAGTAAATGTATCCTCTATCCTTTTATAAAAGACTTCGTTTCCTGTTGTGACGACGCCGTAGTTTTTCCTTTTGAATGGTGTGAGCTTTAAGAGCGGTGTCTCACCGACAGCCTCTTTCGCCTTCTCCATCTTCTCTTTTTCTATTACAAGGGGAATTATTCTTGTTCCGCAGAGCTTCTGGCCTTTCTCGACAGTTATTCCCGAAGGAATGGACGCAATCATCATCTCGCCCATGCTGTTTATCACTCGCATTCTTTCTGTGTCGACTTCGAAGTACCCCCTCTCATCAGCCACAAGTTCGATCTTCCCTTCCTTAACGGGAGTGGGGTGCATATGCTCCCCCTGGCAGATTTCTCTCAATATTTCAGCTGCATCGTTTTCATGAAGAAGATTCGGGTCGTTCTCCCATACGTAGAGATGGTCCTTACCCACGGAAAGAAGTACGGGGATGTCCTCCTCCCTTACGATATGGCCCTTACGGAAGACCGCGTCCTTCGTAACGCCCTTGATTATCTGGGTAATATCATGCGCGAGCACAGCGCCCACGGCATCCGTTGTTTTTATCTCTTTCATCTCAACCTTCTGAAAACATAAGTATTTTCGTTATTTTTTTACAAACATAATGGTATTTTAAGAGAAAATTAAAAGCAAGCGTTATTTTTCCTAAAATAACACGGCACAGAGGCAATCTTTTACTATCTGACAAAAAACTATATTTTAGTAGTGATTAAATTTTCAAAAATTAATAATATAGCTTGGCGCACAAAGAAAAAGAGTGCATCAATTATTTGGTAACAAGGAGAAAAAATTATGGATATCGATTTGAAAGCCTATGGTATCACAGGAACAAAAGAAGTTGTCTACAATCCTTCCTATGAGCTGCTCTTCAAAGAGGAGACTAAGGAAAGTCTCACAGGATACGAGAAGGGACAGGTAACAGAGCTTGGCGCTGTCAACGTTATGACAGGTATCTACACAGGTCGTTCACCGAAGGATAAGTACATTGTTGTCGATGAAAATTCCAAGGACACAGTATGGTGGACTACAGAAGGTTACAAGAACGACAACCATCCTGCTACACAGGAAGCCTGGAAAGCAGTTAAGGATCTTGCTCTTAAAGAACTCTCCAACAAGAGACTCTTTGTTGTCGATGCATACTGCGGCGCAAACAAGGATACAAGAATGGCTATCCGCTTCATCATGGAAGTCGCATGGCAGGCACATTTCGTAAGAAACATGTTCATCAAGCCAAGTGAAGAAGAGCTCAAGACATTCAAGCCTGATTTCGTTGTTTACACAGCAAGCAAGGCCAAGGTTGAGAACTACAAGGAACTCGGTCTCAACAGCGAGACAGCAGTCATGTTCAACATCACATCACGCGAGCAGGTTATCATCAACACATGGTACGGCGGTGAGATGAAGAAGGGTATGTTCTCAATGATGAACTACTACCTCCCTCTCAAGGGTATTGCTTCAATGCACTGCTCTGCCAACACAGACATGAACGGCGAGAACACAGCTATCTTCTTCGGCCTATCCGGAACAGGTAAGACAACTCTCTCAACAGACCCGAAGAGACTTCTCATCGGTGATGACGAGCACGGCTGGGACGACAACGGTGTCTTCAACTTCGAAGGCGGATGCTATGCTAAGGTCATCAACCTCGACAAGGAAAGCGAACCGGACATCTACAACGCAATCAGAAGAGATGCTCTTCTCGAGAACGTTACAGTCGATGCTGCAGGAAAGATCGACTTTGCCGACAAGTCAGTCACAGAGAACACACGTGTTTCCTATCCTATCGACCACATCGAGAAGATCGTAAAGCCTATCTCTCACGGACCGGCTGCAAAGAACGTCATCTTCCTCTCTGCAGATGCATTCGGAGTTCTTCCTCCTGTATCTATCCTCACACCCGAGCAGACAAAGTACTACTTCCTCTCAGGTTTCACAGCAAAGCTTGCAGGAACAGAGAGAGGTATTACAGAGCCGACACCTACATTCTCAGCTTGTTTCGGTCAGGCATTCCTCGAACTGCCTCCTACAAAGTATGCTGAAGAGCTCGTAAAGAGAATGGAGAAGAGCGGTGCAAAGGCTTACCTCGTCAACACAGGCTGGAACGGAACAGGAAAGAGAATCTCCATTAAGGATACAAGAGGTATCATCGACGCAATTCTTTCAGGCGCTATCCTCACAGCTCCTACAAAGAAGGTTCCTTACTTCAACTTCGAAGTACCGACAGCTCTCCCCGGAGTTGATCCTGCTATCCTCGATCCTAGAGACACATACAAGAATGCTCAGGATTGGGAAGAGAAGGCTAAGGATCTCTCTCAGAGATTCATCAAGAACTTTGCAAAATACGAAACAACAGCAGAAGGAAAGGCACTTGTTGCTGCAGGTCCTCAGCTCTGATTTGTATTTATCTCATTCAAGGCAACCTCGAAAGGGGTTGCTTTTTAAATGCCTTAGATCATAGGTAGTTGAAACTAACTGAGGCGGGTAATATCATATATCAGTCATCTGGAGGTATATATGTACGAAACAAAAGCCAATATAGATGGTATGATGTGTTCAATGTGCACGAGCCATGTCAATGACTGTATAAGAAACACTTTCAAAGTAAAGAGCGTCAAGGCGACTCTCAAGAACAACGGAGAGACAACGATCGTGAGCGAGAGTCCGATAGACGAGGCGACCCTCAAAGACGCTCTCGGAAAACTGGGCTACAGACTCACCGGATTTTCATCAACAGTCAGGGAAGAAAAGAAGGGTCTTTTCAGTTTCCTCAGGAAATGAACGTTTGATGATAGTCTTATGTCACAGCCGTTTTCACTGTAGATTTAGAACCTATTCGTCCATATAAATGTATTATTCCGTTAAAGTGAGTAGGGCCAGCCTTATTACAATTCAAGGTGGCGGGGAATCTGAGGCCGGAGAGTCTTCAGAGAGTTTTGAATAAGGATGACGCACTGATATAATCGTATTAACAGCGATAGACTGAATACATAACATTTATATCTTTTTTGCAAAAAATCCTTATTAGAGGCTATTATTCCACATCAATAAAAAATATTCTTTTGTCTTGACATCATACTGGGGGGGGGTATCCTACATAAGACAAGAGGGGATAGGTGTGGATCTAAAAGAAGAAGTTGATATCCTCAGGAATAATGAGGATCTCTATCATTACTTAATAGAAAATAAACTCGTGCGGGAAATTTTCGAGCGTTATCCAAAGAATGACAATCTCGATGATGTTCTCATGAAGACAAGTCTGCTTAATGCTTTTTACAGCACCAACATTGAAATGCAGCTCTCACTTCTTGATATGGCGGAGCACATTGTAAAGCTTTCGAAAGAAAAAAATCTTGATGAGTTGATTGCTTCCGGCAGCCAGGATGCCGTGATAGAGATAGCCAAGCTTGGAGAAAAGAGATTCTTGTCATTTGCATCCAAATATTGCTGCAATTCAAACAATACAGACGCTTATTACATTTACGACAGCCTCGTCAGAAGAAAGGTTTATGAATATTTCAGAGATAACAAAGGCCTTTACGATAGAGTAACTGAGAAGGAATTGAAGAGCGACTATCCCTTTTATTGCAAGGCACTGGAAAAATACATTGAGCTTAATAACCTCAAAGGTACCAAGCGGGAAATCGACTGGTATATATGGGGAAAAGAAAAATTACGT
>CAVHKW010000008.1:0-41605 GCA_963636745.1 uncultured Oscillospiraceae bacterium
GTGCAAGGACGAAGTTGTAAAGGCTCCGCGGTTCCACCTTGCTTCCCTCTTTTAAAAGGACGCTCGAAAAGAGTTAACGCCTCAATACGGCCCGCCATACTCGCCATCGCTTTGGGGAGGGCAACTCCGGAGTGGTTTTCATCATCTAGCTTTGAGGCATCTCACACCCGCCCGACGGCGGACACCCCTCTCTATTAAGCATCAAAGGCTACTCGTCTCCATCTCAGTTGTTACGACAATGTTACCCACTCTACCCGAGCGGGTCAATACTCACTCTTCAATGTAATCTATAACATTCCCCTCTTCAAAGAGCTTTCTCATCTTTACGGAGAGGACTGCAAAACTTGTTGCAAGATCAGTACGCTGCATGACGACTTCACGGGGAATCTTCAAATCCTTCGGGGCGAAGTTCCATATGCCCTTGATTCCGCATTCGACAAGATGATCCGCAACAGCCTGCGCGCTCGATGCGGGAACCGTGATTACCGCTATCGAAATACCTGTGGAGGCTATATAATCCCTGAGTTCATCCGTGGAGCGGACGGTGAGATTACCCACAGTGGTTCCGATCTTCCTGGGGTCCTTATCGAAAGCCGCGACGATGCTGAGACCGTATGCGGCAAAGCCTTCATACATACATATGGCCTTCCCGAGGTTACCGACTCCCACGATTAAAGCATTGGCGGCATTATCCCACCCGAGGGAATGCGTAATGTAATCGATGAGCTCGTCGACGACGAATCCGACCTTCGGCTTACCCTCTATTCCCGTGTACGATATGTCCTTTCTGACCTGTATCGGCTTTAGTCCGAGCTCTTCGGCAAGAAGAGTCGCACTCACAGCTTCCATGCCCTCACTCTGGCACTGCCTGAGAATACGTAAATAGGACGGGAATCTCTTAACGGTTGGAATCGGCACTGCGACAGACTTATTTTCTAACATATCTCAATCCTCCAAAGCTTCAATCACCTTTTTATAAAGTGTGGTCGGTGTGCTGGCACCCGCTGTCAACCCAACTCTATTGAGAGAAAAAATCTCCTTCGGGATATCCGACGGGTCCGATACCAGATAACACTTGACGCCCCCCTTCTCGGCGATTGCCTTCAGTTCCCCGGTATTCGCGCTGTTCTTATCCCCTACAACGACAAAACCATCCACCTTGTCGAGAAGCTTTTCAACAGCCTCCCTGCGGTTGATTGATGCCTTACAAATATGGTTCAGCACATTGATAATGATACCTTTTCTTTCCGCATTTTCAAGAAGGAGTTTCAACAGCGTGTCTGAAAAGGTTGTCTGCACAACACCGTTATACTCTCCCTTCTCTATTTCCCCCAGGTCATCGACACATGAAATCACCCTCACGGGATTTACACTGCTCCCGATAAGAGTCGTCACTTCGCTGTGTCCCCTGTAGCCGAAAATGAGAACGTTTTTACAGCTCTCTCTGACAAGGCTCTGACCTTTGAGAACAACGGGGCAGGTTGCGTCGACTATCTCGACACCACGGGAGATGAGTTCCTCTCTCTCCCTGTCCCCGATTCCGTGGGCACGCACAACGACAATTGAGCCGCTCTCTGCATCAGAGAGGGAAGAAAGCACCTTCGCACCGTTATCGGAAAACCAGGAGCATACCTCCTTGTTATGGACGATCTGTCCGAAAAAATACAGCGGCCTGTTTTCTCTTTGAGCTCTCCTCAGGGCATGGCGCGCTATGTCGACTGCACGATGCACTCCCTGACAGAACCCCAGTGTATCTGAAACCAAGACTTCCATATACAAAACAACCCGTGTTTCCACGGGCCCTTATTACTTTGTTTCTTCTGCTGTCTCTTTCTTTTCTTCAACAGCTTCAGCTTTCTTCTCTTCCACCTTGGGAGCTTCCTCTTTCTTCTGAGGTGCTGTCTTTACGGCATCCTTGCTTACAACCGAGGAGATTGCTTCCTTGCTGAATTCGATTCTTGCAGAGTCATCGACCTTTACGACGACAGTCTTGTCCTTGACTGTCACGATTGTTCCGTGGATACCGCCGATGGTAACAACCTTGTCACCCTTCTTCATGGCGGAGATCATAGCCTTTGCTTCCTTGTCTCTCTTCTTCTGAGGTCTGTAGATAAGGAAATAGAAGATTGCAATGATTGCAACGAACATTATAAGTGATGAAACCATGCTGCCTGTACTGGAGGAACCGGAAGCATCTGCTGCCATTAATACCAATGAGTTCATATATACCTCTTTTATTGATTCCCTACATTATCATAGTAATTTTGAGGGGGTCAATAAGAAAAGGGAGAGTCTCCTCCCCCTTCAAGCTCTATGCTTTCTTTATTACATCATTCCCATACCCGGGTTCTGAGGTGCTGCCGCCGGCTCCGGAGCAGGGATATCGGTAACGGAACACTCTGTCGTGAGGATGAGAGAAGCAATTGATGCTGCATTCTGAAGTGCACTTCTTGTAACCTTTACAGGATCGATGATACCTGCATCAACCATCTTCACCCACTTCATGTTGTTGGCATCGAAGCCTACTCCCTTCTCGGCATTCTTACACTTGTCGGCAATGATTGCACCGTCGACACCTGCGTTCTCGCTTATCTGTCTGATAGGCTCCTCGAGAGCACGCTTTACGATCTTGTAACCGACCTTCTCTTCTTCCGTCAGGTCGTCAAGAGACTTGGAATCGAGAACCTTGCTTGCCTGTACAAGAGCTACTCCGCCTCCCGGAATGACACCTTCCTCGATAGCTGCACGTGTTGCGCTGAGGGCATCTTCGACTCTGTGCTTCTTCTCCTTGAGTTCAACTTCTGTTGCAGCTCCCACGTTGACAACTGCTACGCCGCCTGCGAGCTTTGCAAGTCTCTCCTGGAGTTTCTCTCTGTCATAGTCTGATGTGCTGTCTGCAATCTGGACCTTGAGCATGGCGATTCTGTCCTTGATATCTTCAGCCTTGCCTGCTCCGTTGATGATTGTCGTGTTCTCCTTGTCGACGGAGACTCTCTTTGCTCTTCCGAGCATCGAGATATCTGCATCCTCGAGCTTCATCCCCAGCTCTTCCGTGATTACCTGTCCGCCTGTGAGAACTGCGATATCTTCAAGCATTGCCTTACGTCTGTCACCGAAGCCCGGTGCCTTGACTGCGACAACGTTGAGTGTGCCTCTGACTGCGTTGAGAACGAGAGTAGCGAGAGCCTCGCCGTCAACATCCTCTGCGATCATGACAAGCGGCTTACCAGACTGTGCAACCTTCTCGAGAAGAGGAAGGAGTTCCTTCATGTTGGAAATCTTCTTGTCGTAGATGAGAATGTAAGGATTATCCATAACACATGTCATGGTGTCTCTGTTGTTGCAGAAATATGCAGAGAGATAACCTCTGTCGAACTGCATACCTTCGACGAACTCGACTGTTGTCTCGATAGTCTTGCTCTCTTCAACTGTGATGACGCCGTCCTTGCCGACTTTGTCCATTGCATTTGCGATCTCGTCACCGATGGAACGGTCGTTGTTAGCGGAGATGGAAGCAACCTGTGCAATCTCTTCCTTGTCGTCGATCATCTTTGCTTCACTCTTGATGCATTCAACAGCATCCTGGACAGCCTTGTCGATACCTCTCTTGATTCCCATCGGGTTTACACCGGAAGCAACACTCTTCATGCCTTCCTTTGTAATCGACCATGCGAGAACTGTAGCTGTTGTTGTACCATCTCCTGCTACATCGTTTGTCTTTGCTGCAACTTCCTTGAGAAGCTGTGCGCCCATATTCTCGAAGGGATCCTCAAGTTCGATCTCGCGGGCAACGGAGACGCCGTCCTTTGTTACTGTCGGTGCACCGTATTTCTTGTCGAGAAGAACAAGTCTTCCCTTCGGTCCGAGAGTTGTCATAACTGCTTTTGAAATCTTTTCAACACCATTAACGAGAGACTTTCTCGCCTCTTCATTGAATTGAAGCTGCTTTGCCATTTTGTTTATCTCCTAATATAAATTCATAAATAAAAGCAACATTGCATTGCTAAAAAATAAAATAAGCAGAAAGAAGAAAATCGGCAAGAGAGGAAAGGAGATTTTAGAATATCGAGGCCAGAAAGAGAGAAAGTGACAGGGCAAGAACGCCCGACGAGAGATTCACCATATCGTTGTCGAAGCCGGGAATCCCCCTCACTCTCACGTTCTTCTCGCCATCCTCCCACTCCTTCTCGGTCAGCTCCCCGTCCCTGTTTCTGAAATGCTCCTGGAGCGTTGCTCCGAGGATGGAGTCAACAACACACGAAAGAAATCCCGTTCCCGATATGATCAGGAAGTGGTGCCAGTCATAGTTGATGAGTATCATATAGAGAAAAGCCATAAAGGAAGAGCCGATGGCGCTGAAAAGAAAGCCCAGTGCCGTCACACCGCCACTGATTCCTTTCGGAACGCGGGTGAATGTAATAATCGAAAGAGGATCATGCTTACTCATCATGCCGAATGTGCCCGCCCAGGTATCGGCCATGGCCTCGGCAAGAGACGCACCGTACCCCACCATGGCTATGTAATGAAAATGAGGAGAGCGTGTAAGAAAGATCGAGAGGACTGCCGGAAGCCCGTTGGCTATCACCTGCATTAAGTCTCTCTGACTCCCCTTCTTCTCCCTTTTGTTGTAAGCCCTCTTTATCTTCGAAAGCACTGAGCATGAAAAGAAAAAGAAAAAGAAGAGCGTGAAGGCGGAGAAGCCTCCGAAGTAGAGCACGATAAAGCCCATTATGAAGGCCCCGGCTACACCCGAGAGAGTCAGCCAACGCCGCCAGAGGGAAACGGCGACAATAACAAGAAGTACTGCCGTATATATAATGATAATAGTCCAGAACGGAAGTAATGCTATTCTGTCATCAAGAAGACCAACTATACTCTGCATGCGGCAATGCTATCCCTTTTGCTTCCTTTTCTCAAGAAAGGCGGATAAGGAGCTCTACAAGGAGAGAGGAGAGAACCGGTACCGAAATGTTATCGAGAGAGGGAGGAGAGAATGCTTCGATAAGAGAGGCGGCGATGCCGGCGAGAACGGCGGGAAGAACGGTGACGTCTGAAAAAAGAAGCGTAATCGCACTCGAGACCACCGCCATTGTAAAGCATCCCTCGAGACTTCTCTTTGCCTTTCCGTAGACGAAGAAAACGTGCTTTCCGTATCTCATTCCGATGAGGGCCGCAAGTCCGTCCCCGAGCCCCATCATGAGAACACCCGCTACGGCGCTCTCCTTTCCGATCAGGCCGAGAGTCTCCATGAGAACGACAAGGAAGACGGCCACGGGATATAATATAAGCCCGATATTCCTCTCCTTATCCTTCATTCCGAGATCCTTTATCATATCGGTGGAGACAGCAAAGATGTTGATGAAGATGAAAAGGAAGGGAACAGCCAGTCTATAAAGCGGCTCCGACACACACTTTTCACACGCAATTATAATAAAAGATGTAAAGATATGTATGAATTTGCGCACTCCCTCGCTCTTCATACGGCAGTATTTATTCAGAATGAAGCCTATAAAGACAAGGAGAGTTACATAGAGAAAGCATAAAATATCTACAGTTAAATCCGACATAATTTCTATCCGTTAAAAGAGAACATCATGATAAGCAAAAAAAGGGGACGTGAAAAGGGAAAAGAAAACTTGATTTGTATAAACAATCTCATTACCATGTATAAGGATTGCATAAAAATACAAAAGGTGGCTGCAATGAAGGAAAGGAACAACAGATTATCGACACTCAAGGATATCATAAAGAACAACCGTATAGATAACCAGGACACGCTTCTCGAGCTTTTGAAGGAAGAAGGATATGTCGTAACCCAGGCGACTCTTTCAAGAGACCTCAAGATGCTCAAGGTCGGTAAGATATCAGACGGATGGTCGGGCTACTACTACGCCCTCCCGGACGCCGAACTCATAAGCGAGACGGAGAAGAGCTACATACAGGATGTAAGAAGAGGAATAATTTCGATAGAGTTCTCGGGTAATTTCGGTGTTATCAAGACACGCCCGGGTCATGCCAACAGCGTCGGCTTTGCGCTTGACGTTCTGGCACTGCCGGAAATACTTGGCTCCCTCGCGGGAGATGACACAATCTTTCTTATCCTCAGGGAGGGAATGACGAAGGAAGACCTTCTCGAGTCATTCAACTCCAGAATCCCCGAGATAAAAGACTGAGAGCACTCTTCATCCGGTTTTGTGAAGAGCAAAAAAGCTGTTGAATCTAAAAACATGCATATATTTTAGAAAAAGATTGGGTTATAATTCATAAGAACAAAAAAAGGGAGGAACTATCATGGACTACGTTAATCTTTCATCTTCAGTTAATTACAAACGTTTATTGTCCGATAAGAAAGTCGACATCAAAGATCTTCTCACAGCAGAGAGAATCAACTCGTCATCAATCAAACTCGGCGGGGGCCTCAATTACAACTGGGCTGCAATGCCTGTTAATGATGCTATTGTAAGGGATCTCCAGAAGCTTGCAGACGAGATGGAGGTAATTGATAAATACAAGGCTCTCCTCAGCGGAGAGATAATGAATACCGGAGAGAACAGACTTGTTCTTCATCATCTTACACGCGGCAACTCTCTCAAGGCAGAAGTCATCGCAGACGGCGTCAACAAAGAGGAGTTCTACAAGGGTGAACTTTTGAAGATCAAGGAATTCGCGGCAAAGGTACGCTCGGGAGAGATCAAAGGATCGACTGGAAAGAAGTTCAAGACTATCTGTCAGATAGGAATCGGCGGCTCGGATCTCGGACCGAGGGCTCTTTACATCGCACTCGAAGGGTGGGCTAAAGGCACAAAGACAAAGATGCTCGAAGGAAAGTTCATCTCCAACGTCGACCCCGATGACGCAGCAAAGACAATCTCTGAGTTGAACCTCGAGACAACTCTCTTCGTCCTCGTTTCCAAGAGCGGAACGACACAGGAGACTCTGACTAACAGAGACCTCGTACTCGATGTACTCAAATCATCCCCTATCGAAGGTTTTGTCGCTTCAAAGCACATGGTTGCAGTCACAAGCAACACAAGTCCTCTCAGCCAGGACAAGTCTCTTCTTGCCTCCTTCTTCATCGATGACTACATCGGAGGAAGATACTCCTCGACAAGTGCTGTCGGCGGCGTAATCCTCTCCCTATGCTTCGGCTTCAATACATTCAGCAAGCTCCTCAAGGGTGCACATGAAGAAGACAGACTCTCGCTTACAAAGAACATCAGAAAGAACGGTGCGTTGATGGATGCTCTCATCGGAGTATATCTGAGAAATGTTCTCGGCTATCCTTCAACTGCAATACTTCCATACTCCCAGGCTCTCTCACGCTTCCCGGCTCATCTTCAGCAGCTCGATATGGAATCAAACGGAAAGCATGTCAACAGAAGAGGAGAAGAGGTCGACTATGCAACAGGCCCCGTCATCTTCGGAGAGCCCGGAACAAACGGCCAGCACAGCTTCTATCAGCTTCTCCATCAGGGAACAGATATCGTCCCACTGCAGTTCATCGGCTTCAAGTCCAATCAGCGCGGTCTCGATATCGTAACGGACGGCTCTACAAGCCAGGCAAAGCTCAATGCAAACCTCTCGGCTCAGATTGTTGCATTCGCGCTCGGAAAGACCGACGAGAATCCAAACAAGGAATTCAAGGGAGGAAGGCCGTCGTCTCTCATCTACGGCGAAAAGCTCACCCCCGAAGCACTGGGTGCTCTTCTTGCCCACTACGAGAACAAGGTCATGTTCCAGGGCTTCATATGGAATCTCAACTCATTTGATCAGGAGGGTGTACAGCTCGGAAAGAAGCTTGCAAAGAAAGTACTCTCCGGATGCGAAGGCGACGAGGTCCTTCTCGCTTTCAGCAGCTTGCTTAAATAATCAAACACCACCGTCCCTTCCATCCCGGAAGGGACTTATTCGAGGTATCCATGGTAAGACAAGGCTTTGACAGCAGAAAATATATCGAAGAACAGACACGCTTCATTCTTGAGAGAGTAAACTCACGTAAAGGCAGATTATACATAGAGTGTGGAGGAAAGCTCCTCTATGACCTTCACGCTTCAAGAGTCCTCCCGGGCTTTGACAGCAACAACAAGATGGCGGTCCTCCAGTCTCTCAAGGAGCATCTCGATATAATCATATGTATATATGCCGGCGATATCGAGAAGAGGAAGATGCGCGGCGACTTCGGAATAAGCTATGACGCCGATGTTCTGAAGATGATTGATGACTTCGCGAGATATGATCTTAAATGCGACAAGGTTGTCATTACACGCTTCTCGGGTCAGGCATCCGCCGTACTCTTCAAGGAGAAACTCGAGAGAATGGGCATCAAAGTCTATACCCACCCCGCAACCCCGGGCTACCCGAGCAACATCGACCTTGTCGTCTCCGATGATGGATACGGAAAAAATGAGTATATTCCCGTGGAGGCACCCGTTGTCATAGTAAACGCACCCGGCCCCGGAAGCGGAAAGCTCGCAACATGTCTGAGTCAGATGTACCATGAGGCAAAGAGAGGAGAGAAGCCTCAGTACTCGAAGTACGAGACCTTCCCCATCTGGAATCTCCCGCTCGACCACCCCGTTAATATTGCATATGAAGCGGCGACTGTGGACCTCGGGGACGTCAACCTCATCGACCACTTCCACCTCAACAGCTACGGCAAAGTTGCAGTCAACTACAACAGGGACCTCGAAGCATTCCCTCTCCTCAAGAAGATAATAGAACGCATCAGCAGAGAGGAGTGTCCTTATAAGTCTCCGACAGATATGGGAGTCAACAGATGCGGCTTCGGTATAATTGATGACGAGGCGTGCAGAGAAGCGGGAAGAGAGGAGATAATCAGGCGCTACTACAAGACACTGACGGACTATGCATCGGGTCTCTGCGATGAGGAAACCGTTACACGTATTAACTCTATCATGGACAAGGCGGGACTTACGGGAGAGATGAGAAGAGTCGTCATCCCCGCAAGAGAAGAGCTCGAGAAGGCAATTAAAGAGGGAAAAGGAAAGGACGGAACGGCATGTGCCGCTGCAATAGAACTCCCCGACGGGAGAATCGTCACGGCCCATAACTCGATGATTCTTCACGCATCAAGCGCACTCATTCTCAATGCATTGAAGGTTCTTGCCTCCATCGATAAGGAGAGAGATCTCATAAGCAACAAGGTAATTACTTCGATTACCGAGATGAAGAGAGACCTCCTCTCGGGTAAGGGAGTCTCCCTCAATCTTGACGAGACCCTGATAGCTCTCGCCATGTCGAGCGCAGAGGACGAAGTAAGTAGACTCGCGCTATCGAAGCTCCCCTTATTGAGAAATATGGAAGTCCATATGACCCACATTCCATCCCCGGGAGACAGTTCGGGATTGAGGAAACTGGGACTCCAGTTCACCTCAGACCCCAAATATCCGAGGAAGAATATTCTTTAATGTGTTGCATTAATTCAAGAGCTATAAGAAAATGAGGCCATGTCAAATTTGAATGTATCAAGGAGTGACAGGCTTTTCATCGAGGGATATCGGAAATTTTTCACCCCCGATCCGGAATCTCTGACTCCTGAAGAAATAAAAATACAGAACAACTCCTCTTATCCCAGGAGGCTTAAAAATAAATATATAGTCCACACTTCGAAGCCGGTAAATGTCACAAGCTACATAATACCGGTATCGGACGGAAGAACAATCACAGCCTATTATCTAGTGAGCAAAGCCACAGCAGAGAAAGGCTCGTCAATGCCTCTTGTCATATTCTTCCACGGCGGCGGATGGTTTCATTCGAATATGGATTTCTATCTGACCTATCTCAAGTATTTTGCCTACACGATGGATGCAGCGGTACTTCTTGTCGACTACCAGCTGGGTCTCCCGTATAAGTTCCCCTGTGCCGTCGAGGACTGCTATGACTCCATCCTCTGGGCAATGGACGGCGTCAAATACTGGAAGGTCGACCCCGACCAGGTCTATATAATGGGTGACGGCTTCGGAGCTAATCTCGCCGCAGTCTCGACTATTCTCCTGAGAGACCGTAAGGGCCCCGCTCCAAGCGGCAGCATCCTCCTCTATCCGATAACGGACGGAAGACTCAGAACAGAATCGATGGAGACATATAAAGAGACCCCGGTTCTGACTCAGAAGATGCTCAGCTTCTACATTAAATCCTACTCAAGAGAGACAAAGGACAGCCTCTCCCCTCTTATGAGTCCCCTTTTGACAACCGATCTCACAAGACTCCCCCCGACACTCATCATAGCAAGCGGCATAGATCCCCTGAGAGATGATGCTCTTCTCTACGGGAAGAAGCTCAAGGAGGAGAACAACAAGGTCAACGTCCTCTTATGTGAAGAATCCATGCACGGTTTTGTGCCATTCAAATACGGTAAAGGAAGAAAAGAAGCCGAGAGCGCTATATGGCAGATGCTCCATAACAGAAATGTGGAGGCGATTACTCTGCTCTCCCCCCAGGAGTTCCAGGCTTTGAAAAGAAAGAGGTGAAACCCATTCCGCGGCTTGTTTAAGGGGGGACACAGAGGCCGCATAAGGTAATAGAACGGGAATCACCCAACACCAAACAAACATTATTACTCTGTTTGCGACAATATACTACAAAATAATGTCTGTTTTGTTTATAACTAAATCTGAAATTTTACAATAATTTCACTTTACTTCGTAGAATCTTACATCAGGCTCTTCTCTCCATGTCGGCTTGAGTCCCGTAAAGACATCCTTTTTGAAGAGATCGCTCTCAAGATATGCCTCTGCGTTTTCCATTGAGTCAAAGCCGTGTATGACCTGAACGTCCTCTTTCCTTATAAGAAGCTCCTTACTCACCGCTCCCTTGATCGTCTTCAGGAAAGGCTCGCGGTAAGCAGTGTAGACCTTTGCCGCGTCCCCTCTCTTCTCCTCGTCGATAAACATTGTAATTTCAAGATATGCCTTTGTTTCCATTGAAACACCTCCATATATAAGATGAGAAGAGTATACTTAAATAACTACAGTAAAAGAATATATCAAGAAATTTATTAGTTACTTATTAATTTCTTAGTGCCTTACAAATTCGGGAGAAACGAATAGAATGAGAGAGGAGGATATATGTACCAGAAGAAACTTGAAGAAGATATACGCTGTCCGCTTGAATACGCGCTCACTCTCTTCGGAGGAAAGTGGAAGTCACGTGTGATATGCATTCTCAATGAAAAAGGAGTCATGCGCTACAGTGAGATAAGATCGGAAATGCTCAACATTACCGACACCGTTCTCTCCTCCACGCTCAAGGAGCTCATAAGAAACGGCCTTATAAAGAGGGAGCAGTATGCCGAGATCCCTCCCCGGACGGAGTACGAACTGACAGAGAGGGGAAAGAGCGTCGTCCCGATTCTCCAGAGTATGTGCAGATGGGCCGGGATCTACAAAAGGAAGGAAGGTGACCTTGTTATGTCGGTTTGCATGAAATGCGACTACAACGGCGGCAGAGACTAGGACACAACGCGCTTTATGACTACAATGAATCATAAGAGGCCACTAAATGTTAGCAATTCTACTACTACCAAGAACCATTCTCATTCTTTCAGCCGTTGTTCCGGCAATATTCCTTCTCGTTAAAGTTTATAAAGCCGATAAGCTCGAGAGAGAGAATCCTGTTTTCATACTGCTTTTGATCATTTCCGGAATCTTCTCCACTGTTCTTGCAATGGTTCTGGAGGAACTCGGGACATATGTACTCTCCCTTTATTACGACAGTCAGAGTCTTATATATAATATATTGATGTACTATGTAGTGGTGGCGGTAAGCGAAGAAGGTTCGAAGTACATACTTTTGAGAAAGCGCACATACCACAGCTTCGAATTCAACTGTCAATATGATGCGGTGGTCTTTGCAGTTGCCGTCTCTCTCGGCTTTGCCCTCTGGGAGAATATATTGTATGTATTCCGTTACGGCCTCTCAGTTGCATTGACACGTGCTCTCACAGCTATCCCGGGTCACTGCTCCTTCGGCGTCTTCATGGGCATATGGTACGGAAAGGAGAA
This sequence comes from uncultured Oscillospiraceae bacterium, assembly GCA_963636745.1. Classification (GTDB taxonomy): domain Bacteria; phylum Spirochaetota; class Spirochaetia; order Sphaerochaetales; family Sphaerochaetaceae; genus Ornithospirochaeta. Next base: position 12,024 of record CAVHKW010000008.1, read on the forward strand.
GAGACACGACAACGAGGGCGATACCGCTCTTATGATAATATCGCGCATAATGACACTCGTCTGTCCGATCATCCTCCACGGAACTTATGATTTCCTCTGCTCCCTCAACACCGAAGAGAGTGCACTCTATTTCCTCGTCTTCATCATCTGTCTCTTCCTGCTCTCCTTCTTCATGGTAAAGAAGAACAGCTATGAGGACAGGTACATCTGATCAGAAGTACTTACCGATTCTGGCGTCCTCGACTCCATCCCTTATCGTGTAGGTGAGAGTCGAATGTGAGAACTCCCGCAGCATCGCCGCTATTGCTATCTCATCGTCGGAGAACGGGGCGTTGTAGAAGGGGTTTTCAAAGACGACAGCGCCGGAGAGCGTTACATGAGAGAGTACGGGAGTGTGATTGATCTTATTCTCCTCCCTGTAGAAAACCCACTCCTCCCTCACGGGATAACCCTCCGGAGAAATAAAGACAACTTCCTTCTCTGTTATATAGCCTCTTTCGCCTCTTATCTCGATTTCTGATGGGATGATATAGCTGTGGTATTGGCTCGAAGAGAAGTCCGTGACGAATACTTCGCCGGAGGTAAACGTGACACCCGTCACCGCTCTCTTCACCTCTTCCATCTCTCCTCCTCTCTCCATTCCTCTGCGGCTTCCTGTTTTGATTGAGGAATAGGAAGAATCATAGAGTCTCTTGATCTCCTTTATCTCTTTATCAGGGAAAATCCCCCTCATGATCGATGCTGCATGGTGGTTATGTAGTGCCGAGAGATAGACGGATTGCACCCTTCCTATGAGAGGAAGAGCTTTCTTAATGGATGCGTAGAGAGGTGTATGCCAGTATTGCTCGAGCGTATATCCCGGAATGAGAGAGGCTTCGTCGAGTTCTTTATCGCCGAGGGAGAGAAACGTAGTCTCGCTGAGTATGGTTTCGCCCCTAGAAGAGAGCTCTTTCAAGAGTTGGAGAAAGCCCTCCTTCCCGCCTGCAACGATTACAGCATCGTGTTCAAAGGAAAGGGCTCGAGAGAGATCGCAGAGCGCATTGAAACCTCTCGAGAGAAGTGCCTCTTTTCTTTCAGGGTGTCTTGTATAAACAGAAACAATTTCAAACTCATCGGGAAGAGCGCTGCATACACGGAGAAAGAACTCGCTTCTCCACCCGCTTCCACATAAAACGAATCTTGTCATAGGGAAATTATAGCATTAAAAAACCCCACATGGCAAAAAGGAGGAAACCATACGTGGGGAACAAAAGGAGGTTACTAAAACCGAACGATTATCATCTTCGATTTCTTGATGTGAAATATACTCACATTGAAAAAGAATGTAAACAGAAAAAATAAAAAATTTTAAATTTTTTTAAGTTTTATCCCGCATTCTCTTGTTTACGAAAGAATTAAACAAAATAAAAACGCTATTATCCTAAGAGAAACACGCTCCCGGGCATATAAAATCGATAAAAGTATATAGAAATAAACACATGAAATATACTAGAATATTTCTAAAGAAAAGTCTTATTTCATAGAGGTATTAAATATGGAATTGAAAAGCGCAATAACAAGAAAACTGGCACCGGAGAATGATCCGCTTAAAATAGGAATGGGATGGACGATTGAAGATCTCGATAAGCCCCAGATCCTCGTCGAAAGCACATTCGGCGACAGTCATCCGGGTTCGGCACATCTCGATAAGCTTAGCGAGGCTGTAGTCGAGGGTATAAAAGAGGAAGGCGGAAAGGGAGCAAAATTCTTCGCAACAGATATGTGCGACGGGATTGCCCAGGGACACGACGGCATAAACTACTCCCTCGCATCCCGCGACATGATAGCCAACATGATCGAAATACACGGTAACTATACAGGATTCGACAGCGGTGTATTCATTGCGTCCTGCGATAAGTCGGTGCCGGCATGTCTTATGGGGATAGGAAGGCTCAATCTTCCATCCGTCATGGTTACGGGAGGAGTCATGGATGCAGGTCCCAACCTTCTTACACTCGAGCAGATCGGAGCTTACTCGGCTATGTACCAGAGGGGAGAGATAACAAAGGATGAGTTCACCTATTACAAGAACAATGCATGTCCCTCCTGCGGAGCATGTTCCTTCATGGGAACCGCAAGCACAATGCAGATCATGGCGGAGGCACTTGGCTTGATGCTCCCCGGAACTGCTTTAATGAGTGCAACGGATCCTCTTCTCATTGAAAAGGCAAAGGAAGCCGGAAGACTCAGTGTTCATCTTGCCCTCAAGGGTCTCAAGGCACGCGATATCGTAACATATGAAAGCTTTGTCAATGCAATCATGGTTCATGCTGCTATAAGCGGCTCAACCAATTCACTCTTACATATCCCGGCAATTGCACACGAATTCGGCTTCGAACTCGATGCCGATCTCTTCGATAAGCTCCACAGGGGCGCACACTACCTCCTCGACATACGTCCTGCCGGGAAGTGGCCCTGCCAGTTCTTCTCATATGCGGGGGGAGTGCCGCGTATAATGGAGGAGATAAAGTCACAGCTCAATCTTGATGTCATGACAGTCACGGGAAAGACACTCGGCGACAACCTCGAGGAATTGAGAGAAAACGGCTACTACGAAGAATGCGAGAAGAAGCTCAAGAAATGGAACCTCAAGAGAGAAGATGTCATCAGAAGCTACGATAACCCGATAGGAAAAGACGGAACAATAGCCGTTCTCAAGGGTAACCTCGCTCCAGAGGGCTCTGTCGTAAAGCACTCTGCAGTCCCGAAGGAAATGTTCGAGGCAAGACTCATTGCACGCCCCTTCGACAGTGAAGAGGAAGCTATTGATGCTGTCTTGAAGCATAAGATTCAGCCGGGAGACGCAGTTATCATCCGCTATGAAGGCCCCAGGGGCGCAGGAATGCCCGAGATGTTCTACACAACAGAGGCAATCAGCTCCGACAGTGAACTCGGTAAATCCATTGCTCTTCTTACCGACGGTAGATTCTCCGGAGCATCCAAAGGCCCCGCTGTCGGACACATATCGCCCGAGGCAGCAACAGGAGGCCCAATCGCACTCCTCAAAGAAGGCGACATAATCGAACTCTCAATCCCGAAGAGAAGTCTCAATATAATCGGAATCGAGGGTAAGCTCATGGACAAAGAGAGTGTCGACAAGGTTCTTGAAGAAAGAAGAAAAGCGTGGAAGCCCAAAGAGCGGAAATACAAGAGCGGTCTACTCGACCTCTACACAAGAACAGCGGTTTCTCCAATGAAAGGCGGCTACATCGATCTCGAATGACGATCAGATAAGGTAGAACAAATCGAAGCATAAAGGTGTTACAGGGCTTCCTGCAGCACCTTTTTTGATGATGAATATCACTCTTGATTATATACCCCCCCCCAGTATAAAATTGAAGAATCCTAAGGAGGGATATAAAATGAAAAAAATCCTAATCGTTTTGTTATCGGTTCTTCTTGCGCTCTCTTTCATCTCGTGTGAAAAAGACAAGTCTGAAGAAGTCATTGCCAACTATGAAGAGTTCTGCAAAGTATATAAAATAGACAATACCGCTTTATCTCTTTTCTCGAGTGCAAGCACAGAAACAGATCTAAAAGAAACTTCTATTGACACCAAAAATTTAAGCTCTTTCCTCTCTGCACTCCTTTCCAGTTCTGATATTACGGGCCCTTCAGCCTCTACAAATTTTACAAGCGGCAGCTATGCCAAAAAAACAGAAGGTGACACAACGAAAGTGACAATCACTGATGCCGTTTTCAAAGTATCATATACAATCGGAGATAAGAATGTTACCGACGAAGAATATAAAATCAGTGGAACATGCGTAACAAAGAATCCTGAAGACGGCACCGGATCCTATGATTATTCTTTAACCATAAACGGCACAGGCTACAGCATTACTATGTCTGGAGAAAAAGGCAAAGTCACCTCTGCAACCGTCAACGGAAAGGCTGTTGATGTCCGTCTCCTAAATTCACAACCTAGTTTCAGTAATTAATCAAGAAATCAAACTGAAGTTGAAAAGGTGTTACAGAAATACGTTTCCTGTGACACCTTTCTCTTTCTTTGTGGTAACTAAAAGGTGGTGCTCCAGGTTTCAGACTCTGGTAACACCACCTCATTTCTTTTATTTCTTTTTGTACTTTACATGCAGGAGTTCATGTTCTCTTCCCGATAACAGACGCTCATAGAGGGCACTTACAGACTGGTTCTGCTCTGAGTGTCTTATGCTCATCATCCTGTCAGTTTCGTAGAGACCTCCGCCTCTCTTCTTTCTGACATCGGCATGGACGAACGGCTGACCGCCTCCTGCGACACATCCTCCCGGGCACGCCATTATCTCTATTATATCGAACTTCTCGCCGTTCTTTAATCTTTCGAGAAGGATCTCGGCATTCATGAGGCCGGATGCAACACCGAGTGTGAGCGATACGTTGTCTTCCGTTGTTATATTGAATACCTTTATTCCCTCACATCCTCTTTCTCCGAGGTTTGCTATCTTCATCAAAGATGAACGTGATTTATCGGCAACGACATTTCTCAGCACGGCTTCCGTTACGCCTCCCGTCACTCCGAAGATGACACCGGCACCCGAAGAGTAATCATATGGATGGTCGACAGGCTCCCCTTCTATGTCACTAAGGAGAATTCCCGCTTCTTTGAGCATATGAGAGAGTTCCTCTGTCGTGATTATCGCATCGACGTTCTTCTCGCCGTTCTTTGATTTGAACTCGTCTCTCTCTGCTTCGAACTTCTTGCTTGTACAGGGCATGACTGCAACAGAGAAGAGCTTCTTACCTTCCTCCCTTCTCTCTTCCTTGATAATCGAGGCAAACATCTGCATAGGAGAGCGGCAGGAAGAGACATTGTCCAGGAGCTCGGGGTGTCTCTTTTCGCAGTATTGTATCCAGCCCGGGCAGCATGATGTGATAATTGGAAGATTCTTTCCTTCCCTGAGCCGTTCCAGGAATTCCTTACTCTCCTCGATTACCGTTATATCGGCACCGAAGGAAGTATCGTAAACTTCATCGAATCCCATCTTTCTGAGAGACGCGAATATCTTGGCGGAAACATCCTTTCCTTCCTCGATATTGTTCATATTCCCGAGAGCAACTCTCACTGCCGGCGCAACCTGGACGACAGTCTTCGTGTTCTTGTCTTCGAGTGCATCCCATACACGGGAAATATCGCTCTTTGTTGTGATTGCACCCGTGGGGCATGCCACAGCGCACTGTCCGCATCCGACGCAGTCCGTCTGTGAGAGAGGCTTTCCGAATGCAGTGGAAATCACCATCTTGCTTCCCCTGAATGCAAAGTCGATTGCTCCTACATTCTGGACTTCATGACACGTACGTACACAGTCACCGCAGAGGATACACTTCCCCGAATCGAAGACTATACACTCCGAGGAGTTCGTCACCCTGTTTGTTTCTGCGCGGTTCGGGAATCTGACACCCTCTATATTGAATCTGACAGCGAGGTCCTGAAGCTTACATGACTTGTTGTTTGCACAGGTCGTACAGTCTCTGCAGTGGTTTGCAAGTAGAAGTTCAAGGATATTCTTTCTGTACTTCCTGAGTCTCTGTGTGTTCGTCCTGATGCTCATTCCGGCCTTCGGAGGAGTTGAACACGCCGTATAGAGGGCGCCCTTATCATCCTCGACCATGCACATTCTGCATGCACCGTAAATAGAAAGATCTGTGTGGTAGCAGAAAGTCGGAAGCTTGACTCCTGTTTTTCTTATTACCTGCAGCATATTCTTCTCGCCGTTTATCATAACGGGCATGCCGTCAACATACATATATTCCGCCATATTCATGCCTCCCTTACTGCGCCGAACTTACATGTCTCAAGACAGCTTCCGCAGCGTATACACTTCGAGAGATCAATGAGGAACGGCTCTTTGACCTTGCCGCTGATAGCGCCGACAGGACACTTTCGTGCACATGCCGAGCATCCCTTGCATGTAAGCGGATCGATATAAATACGTCTGAGCTTCTGGCACTGCCCCGCGGGACATCTCTTGTCGTTGACATGGGCCTCATACTCACTTCTGAAGTTTTTGATTGTGCTGACAACGGGGTTCGGTGCGCTCTTTCCCAGACCGCATAGGGAAGTGTGGGAAATTGTGTCGCTGAGTTCTTCAAGAAGCTCTATGTCGCCTTCTCTTCCGTTACCTTCAACTATACGCTCCAATATTTCGAGCATTCTCTTTGTGCCTTCTCTGCAGGGAACACACTTACCGCAGCTCTCGGACTGCGTGAAGTGCATGAAGAAGCGTGCAACTTCAACCATACAGGTGTGGCTGTCCATGACAACGAGTCCTCCCGATCCTATCATTGCACCCTGCTTTTTGAGAGTGTCGAAATCGAGAGGAAGATCGAGGTGTTCAGACGTCAGGCAGGCGCCCGACGGTCCTCCGATCTGAACGGCTTTAAATTCGCCGCCTCCTCTCATTCCACCTCCTATATCGAAGATGATCTTTCTCAACGTTGTTCCCATCGGAACTTCGATGAGTCCCGTGTTTGTAATATTACCTGTCAAGGCAAAGGCCTTGGTTCCCGGAGAATTGGCGGTTCCTATCGTCAGGTACCACTGTGCTCCCTTATTGATTATCTGGCTGACAGTCGCAAAGGTCTCGACATTATTCAATACAGTGGGGGAATTGAAGAGTCCGTGCTCTGTTGTACGAGGTGGTTTTACACGCGGGAATCCTCTCTTACCCTCGATTGAAGCAGTAAGTGCGGATCCCTCTCCGCAGACAAACGCTCCTGCTCCCTTAGCAATGTGGATGACGAAATTGAATCCCGAGCCGAGAATGTTCTTCCCGAGAAGTCCCACTTCAAGAGCCTGGTCTATAGCTCTCTGGAGTCTCTTTACAGCAAGCGGATATTCGGCTCTGACGTAGATATAGCCCTCTTCGGCGCCACATGCACGCCCCGCAATCATCATGCCTTCAAGCATCCTGTGGGGGTCTCCCTCCATGATGGATCTGTCCATGAAGGCTCCCGGGTCTCCCTCGTCTCCGTTACATACTACATATTTCCTGTCGCCCGGAGCTTTCTTTACCTGTGCCCACTTCTTCCCCGTCGGGAAGCCTCCGCCTCCGCGGCCACGGAGAATCGAAGTGGAGATCTCATCTATTATCTCATCCTGGCTCATATCGAAAAGAGCCTTCTCGAATGCCTCGTATCCTCCGATAGCTATATACTCATAGATACTGTCTGCATCAATCTTTCCGCAGTGCTCGAGAACAATACGGCTCTGCTGGCGGTAGAAGGGAATCTCTTCCTGCTTACGGTAGATCTGGCCGTTGATCTTGTAGCATAGTCTCTCGACACACTCATTGTTCAAGACTGTCTTCTCAACGATTTCAGCGCAGTCTTCAACCTTGACCTTTGTGTATAGATATCCCTCGGGTTCTATTCTTACAAGCGGTCCCATTTCACAGAAGCCGTGGCAGCCGCTCTTCTTCAATCCCACTTCCTTGTCGTGGGGCTCCTTCTCAAGAGTAAGTGATACATATACACCCTTCTCCGTCATCAGCCTCTCGAGCTCGGAATATATCTTCAACGAGCCGCCTGCGACACATCCCGTTCCACCGCACACTATGACCTTTCTTGTCTGGTTGATATATCCGCTTTTGAGGTCGTCCCTCAGCTTATCGAGAGCTTTTCTGTTCTTCAATTCCATCAGCGGCCCCCCTCTTTAACACGAAGTGTGTAGATTAATTCCATGGCCTTGTCGGGCGTCATCGCCGGGTGAACTTCGTCGTTGAGCGTCATTACGGGAGCAAGTCCGCATGCCCCGAGGCATGAGACAGTCTCTATCGTAAAAAGGCCGTCCTCCGTCGTCTTCTTCTGCTCCGTAACTCCGAGCTCCGATCTCACTCTCTCGAGAATAGGAACGGATCCTCTTACATGACATGCTGTTCCGTCACAGAATTTGATTACATACTTTCCCTTCTTTTCAAGAGAGAAGTTCTCATAGAAGGTTGCAACTGAATAGATACGAGCCTCACTCATCTTCAGTTTTCCCGATAGATATGGGAACACCTCCTGAGGCAGATAGTGATAGCTTTCCTGAACGGCCTGAAGAATAGCAATTATGGAAGACTGTTTTTCTCCGCACTTTGCTATTGCTTCATCGACAACTGTATAATCGAATGAATCTGACATCTTTTCCTCTCTTTTTGTCCTTAGAAAATTCTAACAAACATTATCGGAGTATGGATAGAAAAAATATTTTTTTTGTTGATGATGCCGGCAGCCATGGAGCGCAAACTACAGAGAGACAAGCTCCATGTTCTCTTAATGAATAAATGGCCTTATTTTCCTTTTTTCTCCAGTTTAAAGACCGACGTCGGAGACTTGATATTCCCCTGTCTCACTATAACCCCCTTTTCAAGAAGAGGATCAATAACTTCCTTGAGGAATTTAGAACGTGTAGTATAGTGTGTTACAGCTTGAAGATCCCGGGCATACTTCGGGCCGTCTTCGAGAAGCGAGATAACCTTTTCACTCTCTGAAAGAAGCTGGAATCCTTTGGCCTCATCATCGTCATAGAGTCTGTCAAAAAGGCGCAAATTGATAAAACCGGGATAAATCATCAAACAAGGCTGCTTATCGCCCGGCTCATCCTTATAACTATCCATAATTGTCTGTATTCCCGTACCGCTTCTTTCCATCAAAGATGCCACATCAAGAGCTGCCACGATAATGGAATTGCGTCGCACAGAGGGAATAGAATCTGTGTTATATTTTTCGTACGGGAGCGGCAGAAGCCAGGAACCGGGAGACATTATCTCAAGTCTGTCAATGTAGATGTCGACATCAATCTGCGTACCATAGATAGAATAATCCCTGTGTGCTATTGCATTAATAAGGCCCTCTCTGACCGCCTGGGATGGGTATGAGCATAACTCCTCCCTGCCACCCTCGGAGGTTTTTCTCCACCCTGTCTTTGTATTACGGGAAATGAAAGCCATTGTCTTATTGAACACTTCAGAGAGCGGTCCCTTGAATCTTCCCCTGTCAAGAACCGTTCCAAGCTTATTCTTCCCCTGCCAGAGACGGCAGCAAACCAGAGAATCATCTCCATCATAACAGTTTTCAAACATCAGAAACCCCGACTTTGCATATTCATCCGGAGTAACAACCTCCATACTCTGGAGTTCCTTTAATTGCGGGACACTGTTGTCTTTTCTGTAATTTCTGCAGAGATCAAGATAAAGTGACCATTCCTTTTCATCATATCTGACATCTGTTTTTTCATTATCAACTCCAGTTTTTCTCTTCGAGAGCGCTATGATATCTTCAGGACTCGCCTGAGTTGTACTTCCGTCCTGTCTGATGAACACCTCGCTGTTATAGTCACCGCTTTTGTATCTGACTAAAGACTCTGACGGCGAAACTTTTATACCAAGGACAAATGAGCCGAGCTTGTCATCAACATTTCTCAATAGATATGAAATCTTCGCCTTCGGAATTATATGTCTCTCGTTCTCGAGCGCCACCCGGTTCTTCAATTTATCAACAGCAGCAATGTCAAGGCCGAATGCCTCGCCATCATCAGATACTCCGACAAAAATAGTCCCGCCATCGGAATTGGCATAAGCAACGATTGTCTTAGCCCACTTGACCGGATTATCCTCATTCAATGTTGCCTTAAACTCATAGTTCAGGTCCTCTCCTATTACATCCGGAAATATCTGACTTATCTTCATTTCTTCCTCCAGATTAACTGTAACTAACATTGTCAAACATTGTCAAGACATTGTCAAACATTGTCAGAACATTACTGAAATCCGCTGAAAATAAATGATTATTCTTTACTATTTAATGAGTTAATGTAAGAAATGTGCAGGATAATGTTAGATTAGCCTAACATTGTCAGACATTGTCGGAAAGACAATGTTATTTACTCTCTTTCTTCCAGAATGAAGCATGAAGAGATGCTATTTCGTCTTCAGTCTCCCTGAATGGCCCTATCACTTTGATATCTTTCTGCCCCGCTTTGATGACGCTCTCGCACCCCATGTCGAATGTCGGGTTCTTGTCGTCGGAGCCTGTCATCTCGAGAAGTCTCTTCTCGCTCATACCGTAGACGATCGTTCCTATGTTCGCCCAGTAGATGGCACCGGTACACATGGGACAGGGTTCCACTGTTGTGTAGAGCCTGCACTTCCAGAGCTTGTCCTTTGTGTATCTTTGACTGGCTTTACTTGCGAGCATTCTCTCGGCGTGTGCCGTCTCGTCATGAAGGGAGAAAGCCTCATTACCCGATTCAAGAAGAATATCTCCGTTTTCATCAACAAGGAGAGCCCCGAAGGGAGTATTACCTCTCATGACGGACTTTTTTGCAATCTCATTGGCTCTCCTTAGATATTCAACGTGACTCATTTCTTCCCCCTGAACACCCTCTTAAGGTCCATTGTAGGCTCCGACCATCCTCCCTGACGAGCCTCACGTACGATCTGGTCGCCCAACGGAGAATGTGCAAGCATTATGAATGAATGGTATGACTCCTCACAGTCGCAGAAGAGATCGTATCCTTTCTTGCATATAAGATCGGGATTGAATGTCTTCGAGACATACATGATCGATTCAAGGTACGACTCAATTGTTATGTATCCGTCGTCTAGAAGGGGCTTCACGCTCTTCGGTCTTTCGACGACGAATGTGAATGACGGTTCCTCCTGGAAGAATGAAGAGAAAAGGAGTTTATAGCAGAACGGTGCGCCCCTCTTTCTTCCTGCCGTGAGGGTGGAACGCTGACCTTTGAAACGTTTATTGAAATCGGGACGGGGACTACCTTCCCTTATGAGGACATCCTTGAGCTCTATGTTCTTATTGAGTTCATCGCTCCAGTCATACTCCTCCGTCTTTGTCACACCATTGAGATCCACAAGACTCAGAGGACTCTCAAGCGTATAGTGCACACCCTCGATGTCGAAGCCTTTCTCCTTTATATCATCCACTTCCTCCCACACGCTTTTCTGTGCCTCCTCATAGGAAATGGTGGGTTCTATCATCATGGCTATCTGCGCCGACGGGACAAATATCGGGGAAGCGGCTGCCGCCTCGCAGAGAGATGAATGATAATCGAGGTCGAAGGGATTGTCGAAGATGGCACCGCTGGCATTGAGTGCGGAGGTGAGTGTCGGGAAGATCTTCTTCTGCTCCTCCATATCGAGAAGCGCCGCACTTGTGAATGCGAACGGTGCAAGCCCGAAGGCCCTCTGAACGACAAAGCCCAGAGTGCCCAGTGATATGCAGTCGGGAACAAGGAGCCAGCGCTCGATAGACGAGCCCTCTACATTGGCGAATTCCCTCAAGTCATCCATCTCGTCCTCTCCGAGAGAGGAGAAGGTGAATGTCACCTTCAAAGGAATCACATCATAGATGGGATTGGAAGTAAGACAGTACTTGTCAATCATCTTCAAATCGAGATTCTGGCTCTTTTCTGTTTTCATTTAGTCTCCGCTTTGTTCTTCATGCTGATAGGCTGTCTTGTGTTCTCTAGAACATCTCTCCAGAGTGCTCCTTCAGTATTTACATGGTTACGCTTTGCAACTGCCGCATTGATCGGTATATAGACAAACCTGTTGTTCACGCTGGACGCTATACACTTTGTCTTTCCGGCCATAGCTGCATGTACGGCATGAGCGCCGAGTCTTGCGCAGTATATGGAGTCATAGCTGTTGGCAGGTGTACTTCTAATGATATATGACGGGTCGATGTATTTGACAGATACCGGGATATTCTCCTTCTTGAAGTATTCCTTGATCTTTCCCTTGAGGAACATTCCGATATCCTGATAGATCAAATTGCCTCCTGCGTCCCTCTCTCCCGTCGGAGGAATGAGATCCGTGCCCGCGCCTTCTGCAACAAGAATTACAGCATGTCCTCTGTCGAGCATTCTCTTCTTGAGGTGAACCAGGAGTCCGTTGTCGCCGTCGAGGTCGAAGGGATTCTCCGGGATGAGACAGAAGTTGACATCGCTCTGTGCCAGGGATGTGTGCGCCGCGATGAAACCCGACTCTCTTCCCATTACCTTTACAAGCCCTATGCCGTTATATGCACTCTTTGCTTCGACGTGGGCGCCTCTTACTGCAGGAACTGCAGATGCAACTGCCGTGTCGAACCCGAAGGATGTGTCTATGAATGAAAGGTCGTTGTCGATTGTCTTCGGAACTCCTACTACAGCGATCTTGAGATCCCTGCGGGTTATCTCCTCGGCTATAGCCTGGGCACCTTTGAGAGTACCGTCGCCGCCGATTGTGATGAGAATGTTTATATTCTCCCTCTCGAGAGTATCGACGATCTGATCAACTTCCTTTCCGCCGCCTCTTGCAGAGCCCAGGATCGTACCGCCCTTCTCCTGTATTTCATCAACTACATCAGGATTGAGGTCGATCATCGGCCATGGAGAATCAGCAAGTAGTCCCAGGTAGCCGAACGGGATTCCCGATATTCTTCTGACGCCGTATCGGTACCAGAAACATCTGACTACGCTTCTAATTACGTTGTTGAGCCCCGGACATATTCCGCCGCATGTACAGATGGCCACGTGAACACGTTTCGGATTGAAGTATATCTTCTTCCTCGGTCCCGCAAGCTCCAATAAATCAATTTCCTCGTCTCCTTTTGTGGGGTTGTGGTCGATATCGAGGTAGATCTTGTCCGTATCCTCGACATAGTCGGCCATTCCATCTCCCGGGTTCACCGACATCTGGATCGGAGATTGAATCTTCGCTTCTCCCAGTGTTTCGATTTTAAAATCATGTTCTGTCATCCTTATCCTCCATTAACGATGTTAGTTTCTCTTTATATTCCCCGAAAACTTCCCTCTCTTTGGCTTTGACCTTATCCTGAAACTCTCTGTAGAGCGCCATATAGGAACGGGCGAAGGGTGTAAGGACGACGCCTTCTCTGTTGACCCCGCCCCTTCTTCTTTCAACAAAGGGCCTTCCGACTTCCTTCTCCAGAGCTTTCAGCATATTGTATGCCTTCGAGTAGGAGAGATTCATCTTCATGCTCGCTTTCCTCAGGGACTGTTCGCTCCCGATATTCTCCAGAAGCCACAGAACTCCGAGGCCCATGAACTTGTTGCCTGTGTCATCTACCAGATAGAGTTTAGTGTCTAACTCCACAATTCATCGGCTCCCTTATAGACCATATCGACAAGGTCATCTATCTTTTCTTTCTCAACCGAGCAGTACGCAAGTCTCAGCGTTCTCCCCATTATGTTGATGGCACCTATCTCATATTTATCGAGAAGGTAGAGCCTCAACTCCTCTGCACTCCTTCCGTTTGTATCGAAAGCCATGAAGTAGCCGGAATTGAACGGATAGGCCTTCAGCGTCTTACTTGAAGAGTGTCTCTCGACTGCCTTCTTCATTATACCGTACCTTTCACTCATTGTGGAAAAAAGATATTTCTTATCCTTTTCATAGTCCGCGCCGTCCCTCATTGCTTTGAGCAGGAGTGACTGACCGGGTCTGTCGCAGTTCGATACCGTGCATCTGATTGCCCCGAGGCTCTTTTTCTCGAGTGCATCGAGGGCCTTTTTATCGAGGCTCTTTCCGCCGTATGTCAAGAAGCCGATTCTGAAGCCCCACACCATCTCTTCCTTTGTCGCGGCATCACCTTTGACTGCGAGAATGTTCTCGTGTGCATCACAGAGGTAGGAGAAAAGTGATTCCTTCTCCGTCTCCTCTTCATAGAAGAGGCCGTAGTAGGCGTCGTCCGATATGACAAGAACCTTCTTTCCCGTCTCTGCAACACTCTTTATAGCCTCAACTATTTCCTTTCTTTCTTCCTTATTCGGTGTATAGCCGGTGGGGTTATTCGGGAAGTTCAGGATAAGACGGCATGTATCGCCCTTTGTCTCAAGCATTGTCTTCTTCATGCCCTCAGTGTTGAATCTTCCATCCCTGAATGTCGGGAATGTCTTGAGAACACCTCCTGCATAGTTATCGAAGATAAGTTCATAGTTGTCCCAGAAGAGATCCGGTGTTACGACTTCGTCGCCCTCATTGATGAAGAGAAAACCTATTAAAGAAATCGCATGGGTAAGTCCTCCCGTAACGACGGGGGTGCTGATGGTCTTTCCTTCGAGAGTCGGATTCTTCTCTATCATTCTTTCTTTCCAGAGCGCTCTCAACTCCTTGTCGCCGCCGCCCGGAGCATAGGAGAAAATCTCCTTCTTCTTCATCGTGCCGGGAACGAATTTCGAATAGATGTCACCCAGACAGAACGGCTCGCCTTTATCTGTTGCGAGGCCCACAGTCGCATTATAGCGCTTTGCCTTATCGGCAGCCTCTGCCGACTGAGCTACAATTCCTTTCGGAAAGTAGATTCCCTTTCCTCTCTTTGAAAGCAGGCTGATTGCCGCTGTGCCTTCAAGAGCATCATTCAATTCTTTAGCAAGCTCGTTCATTGTTAAATCCTCCAGAATAATTTACACAAGAATATATTGAATACTCTCCCTCTTGAATACCATATTTTTCGTCTTTTTCAAAAAAGAAAGCCTTGTTTGTCCTCCTCCCGGGGCTTCTTTCCTATAAGAGAGAGAAACTCATCCTCCGTGACTATCCTGACGCCGAGGCGTATTGCCTCGTCCCTCTTGCTTCCGCCGCCCGAGCCCTGAAGAAGATGCGTTGTCTTACCTGTGACGCTGGAGGCGGTGCGTCCGCCCCTCTTCTCGATTTCTTCTAGTGCCTTCGACCGGGGATTAAAAGCCTTGAAGCTTCCCGTCACGCACCATACCTCTCCCGAGAAAATCTTCTCCGTCTCCTCATCGTCCTTTTCGTCCATGGCTGTGGAGAAGTGGAGCCCGCTCTTTTCAAGAGAGAGAAGCATTCTCATGAAGTTCTCGTCCTTGAATGTCCTTATTATATTATCGGCTGTCTCGTCCCCCATCCCGCGTATGGATGTAAAGGCCTCTCTATCCTCTGCAGCGGCCCTGTTTATTATCTTATCTATATTATCGAAACCGCCATCGATCAGAATCTCCGCGCTCTTCTTTCCTATCTCGGGTATGCCGAGAGAGGCAAGAACTCTCTTAAACGGCATATTCTTACTCTTTTCCACACTCTCTTTTATCGAGAGCACGGTCTTCTCTCCGATTCCGCTGAGACCGACTGTCCGGAAATAGTCCGCCGTGTATATATCCTCGACATTCTTCAATATTCCGGCCTCGTACAATATGTCGATAGTCTTCGGGCCGAGAGTGTCGATATCCATCTGGTCACGCGATGCAAAGAATGACAGGCGTCCCTTTGCCTGATCGGGACAGAAGTAGTTCGGGCAGAAGAGATGCGCGCCCTTCTTAATAAGCGGTGTTCCGCAGCAGGGGCAGAGAGATGGAAGCACATATGTAGTGTTACCTTCCTCGTTCTTTTCGACAACTTCCTCAACCTGAGGTATGACATCGCCGCGCTTCGTAATCGAGACAGCGTCTCCTATTGCGAGCTCGAGTTCATCTATGTACTCCTGGTTATGGAGAGTGGCTCTCTTTATTGTTGAGCCTCCCAGGTGTACAGGTTCTATCTCGGCAACGGGGGTTATCCTTCCCGTACGGCCGACCTGGCATGTGACGGAGAGAAGCTTTGAAAGTGAGTGCGGAGACTCGAACTTATAGGCTATCGCCCACCTGGGGTGGTGCACGGTGTAACCGAACTTCTCCCTGACATCGAGCTCGTTGATCTTGAAGACAAGGCCGTCTATCTCATGGTCGAGATGGGGCCTTTTCTCCGTCATCTCCTTTATATAATCCTCGAGTGTCGAAAAGCTGTATGCTCTTCCCTCTAGAGATACTTTCTCAAGGGCTTTCACGGCCTCTTCCTTCGTTGATGCTATATAAGCAAAGTCGGGATTGATACGGAACCCCAGATCCTTAAGTTTCTTTAATATGTGAAGGTGATCCTCGGGAGTCTGACTTCTGTCGCTCCAGAAACCTTCATAGCAGTACATATTGAGAGGAACACGTGCAGCATCGGCGCTCTTCTGTCTTCTGACGGTGCCCGCTGCGAGATTCCGCGGGTTGGCAGCCCTCTCGTCTTCCAGGAGCGTACTGTTCACTCTCTCGAAATCGGCTACCGGGAGATACACTTCTCCCCTTACGGC
Organism: uncultured Oscillospiraceae bacterium; assembly: GCA_963636745.1. GTDB lineage: Bacteria > Spirochaetota > Spirochaetia > Sphaerochaetales > Sphaerochaetaceae > Ornithospirochaeta. The sequence goes on from CAVHKW010000008.1 coordinate 28,137, forward strand.
AAGATCCACCTTCTCCGTCAATTTAAGAGGAACCGATTTGATCGTCACTATGTTCGGCGTAACGTCATTGCCGACACTTCCGTTTCCCCGTGTGACAGCCCTTACGAGGATTCCGTCCTCGTAATATAACACCATCGAGATTCCGTCGATCTTCTCCTCTGCAACAAAACTCAGGGACCCTCCCTCCTTCTCTATCGAGCGTGAGAAGAAGGACAAAACTTCGTCCTTCGAGTAAGCCTTGTCGAGTGAGAGCACGGGAATTGTGTGTTCGACTTCGGGGAAATCTGATGTGAGATCGGATCCTACACGACGCGTGGGAGACGTGGGAAGTGCGTACTCGGGGTACTCCTTCTCGAGCTCCATGAGCCTGTCCGTCAGTCTGTCGTACTCCATATCGGAGACGAGGGATTTACCTTCCTTATAATATGTATCCTGATAAAGCGAGAGCTTCTCCGTCAAAGCCCTTATTTCTTCTTTTATGTCCATGGGGAGAGTATAGCACAGAAATTGTTATCTGAGACCTTTGTTCCTCATCATCTGGGCAATAAGTTCGGCGCTCTTATCCATTTGAGCCGTTTCGTCCTTATAACGCTTCTTCGATATAACTCCCTCGTCAAAGAGAAATTTGTACAGAATCCTCAAAGCCTTCATCATCTCCGAGAGGGACGAAAGCGTCCTGTACGGAGCGAAAAGCTGATTATTCAAATATGCATTTACACAGGATTGTCCGCCTGCGAGATCGAGGGAGGAAGAGGTGACGAATTTCATATAATCCTCGACCTCGTAATATACCTGATTATCAAGAGTTCCTTTTGCAAGATAATTACGGAAGACCACAAGAAAAAGAGTATTGCGGTCTATTATCCTCTCCCTTTTGGGAGTACACCAATCATCATCGTCATCTTCAAAATCATAATCATCCATTCCAAATCCAAAGTTCTCAAAGCCGCCATCGCTCTCTTCAATCCACTCGTCGAGATTTTCTTTAATCGTTTCCAGGACAAGGTCGCACTCTTTCTTCCCGACAAGACCGTTCTTCTCCATGGATCTATAAAACTTCTTCATGCTTCTTGCCAGTGTTTTTACCGACAACGGAGCCGCCCAGGCACACTTATCTATGAAGAATGAAAAGAACAAGGGAACATAAGCTGCGGCCTCGACAACATTCTCCAGGCCTTCCCTGTAGAAGAAGTCTTCAAGAAAGAGAGAGGCATTGTCTATATGGCCTTTTCTTGTCTTATCGGAGAGGGAGGAGAGATCCTTGTTGAAGATTTCGAGAATCTCCCTGTTTCTCTTTCTCACTTTGTCGAATTCTTTGTCATAGTCTTTCACGTCTGTGTCTATCATGACTCCAGAGTAGCATATTAAGACTTTTCAAAAAACTCTTTGTCTTTGACTTTTGTTGCACTTATTTCTGAAGAAGTGATATCTTTATATCTATGGCAGAACGCAAAAACTTCTCTAGATACAACATGCGCTGTGGACAGATCCTCCGCTCGACTGTGACGGATGTAAAGCTTGACGGATTCGAGCTACCCGAACTTGACGCAAGGTTCTTCTTCATAAAGGCCGAAGATATCCCGGGAAAGAATGAAATAGACGTGATGGGAACTAAGGTTCCTCTTCTCGCTTCGGGTGTGATCAAATACACCGGGCAGCCCCTTCTTGTCCTCTTCGGACCGGACTACGAGAGCACGGAACTCGCTCTCGAGAAAGTCAAGGTTCTTACCTCCCCTCTTGAGGAAGCGCCGGAGGAAGAGAAGGACGACGACAACGAGCTCGATTTCTCCTGGGGCGAGAGTGATGATGAGACGGAGAAGGATAAAGCCGGGATGAGAAAAGTGGAGACAACTCTCTCTCTCTCGGGCGACAAGATAAGGCGTTATGCCAGAACGACCATCCTCTCATGGACAGATGGAAACACCATCCACACCGAAGGCCCCGCAGAGTGGCCCGAGCTTCTGAGAAAAGCGGAGGAGGGAGCAACTCTCTATCCCCTCCACTCGATCTTCTTCCACCAGAAGAAGTACCTCTCACGCTATGACGAGTTTTTAATCACCCCGTCTCTTCTTGCAGCATTCACTGCAATTGCAGCTGTAAAATCGAAACTCCCCTGCGAGATGAGACATGTAGCCTTCTCGAAGAGACCCGAGATGAAAGCCTCTCTCACAACATGGATCGACGAGAACAACAGGCCCAGGCATGAAGAAGTAAGCCTCACCATAGACCGCGGAGCATACTCATTCCTTCCCAAAGAGGTCCTGAGACAGGCGATGGCGGGCTTGATCCCGCGCTATGACCTTGACTCATTCAAGGCCAAGATCGTTAATGTCAAATCGCCGACACGCCCCACTTTTTTCGCGGGCCCCACAATCTATTCATTCACGCAGTCTGCTCTCTCCCTCCACTCCTCGAGAATAGCAAAGAAATGTCTTCTCTCTCCATCCGCATTCATTCTGGGAACGAACATGGAGAGCACGAGATTTACGCCGTGGGCGCCGAACCATGACCTGGGAGGGCTCGGGGAGAGAATAAAGAGCGTCGTCCAGATTTCGGACTATGACAGAAAGTGGTCCTCTGCGTCTCTCCATGCCGGCATCTTCGGCCTCAAGGGATACTCGGAGGGAATAGGACTCGCGTCAGGACTCTCCATTTCCGGCCTTTCAACATCAACGGCAAAGGAAAACCAGTTTCAGGCCCAGATAACCTATACACCGAAGAAGCACATTTCGATAACGGGAACGGCATCCCCCGAAATTACAGAAGACAAGATCGTCAAGGACCTCATTGCACAGTTCTTCAGGAAGACAGATTTCAACGGTTCGGTAATCTTTACGGAGAGCAACGTAGAAGGATTCGACAGCGGTCCCGATATTCTCTCGACATATAACACCGCATTTCTCTCGCAGCTGATGAAAGCGGCGAACAAGCTCTCGTCCCTCATCGAAAACTCCTCTCCGATAGATCTCATATTCAATTCCCAGAATCTAACGCTTCCCTGCGAGTTCGAGTTCTCGGGTTACGGTGCAGCCGTATGTGAAATTGTAATACCCAAAGTTTCCCTGAGGCCCCAGGCAAAGAACCTCTGGCTCGATATGTCTCTTGCACTCCCCCACTCGAAGAATGCGCAGAAGGGAATAAAGAGAGTCGCCATTGAAACGCTCTCCCATCTCGGGTGCGAGATATCGGATAGCTTCTCCGTCTCGATTAAACTCTCGGGAGAGAAGAAGGAGACGGGAATCTACTCCTCTCTCGAAAACACCACGCGCCTTCTTGTCGCCTCGAGTTACACAACGGCGCTGTGGCAGGCCCTCGGGGAGAAGAAGAATGTCACTCTGCCGTCCGGCGCGGAGATAATCGACTCAATTCTCGGAGGAAAATAGAAGTGAAGATAGAATGCACGGTAGACGGAAAATCATTGACCCTTTCGCTCAACTCCAATAAACCTCTCTCCCTGATCCTTCAGGAGAATCTTGAAATAGAATCCGTATCATCACACTGCAAAGGAAAGATGTGCGGGCTCTGTGCCGTTCTCATAGACGATAAGGCGGAGCTCTCGTGTATGGTTCCGGCCTTCGAGATAAAGGACAAGAACATCGTTACATTCGACCTCTTCCAGAAGAGCAGAGAGATGAAGGACATCGCAAAGGCATATGACATAGTCGGTGCCGAGCCGTGTATCGACTGCTATGCATCGCGCTCGATAATCTTCGAGTCCATCATCTCCTCGGGGGAGACAAGACCGGAGGAGATAAAGAGAATGCTGAGTGCCGTCAGATGCTCATGCATGGACACGAATGACGAAGTCGCCGTCGTTATGAAAGCCATTGAAATAAGGAGAAAGAGAAATGTTCGAAAATCTTAATTCCCCGTCAATCCACGTACCTCTCTCTCTTTCGGAATTCAGCCAGACGGCAATACGCTACCCCGGCGCAAAGGTGTGGGCGGGCGGTACTGCAATAATGAGCAGAGATAAAAGCTACCCCTCGAGGGAGAAGAATCCCGAGGTTCTGTATATCGACAATATCGAGGAATTGAAGAAGGTCTCCCGTAACGACAGAATGATAGAGATAGGGTCGACTGTCTCCCTCAATGAGATACTCAAGAGCCACAGAACATCGATTCCTCCTCTTTTAAGGGATAATATTCTCGATATCGGGAGTCCGCTTCTCACAGACAAGGCGACAATCGGGGGAGCAATTGCAGCATCCTCTCCCATGTCGACGATACCGGGAACCCTCATAGTCCTCGGAGCCAACGCCGAGATAAGATCACTCAAGAAAAAGAAGATCGTCAAGTCGAAATGGACACCGCTCAATCTCCTTGTGAATGTGCTCAAGAACGGACAGATCTCCCTTCCCCAGGGTGCCCTGATTACACGTATCAGGATATCGCTCCAGCCGTCGGACTTCTCGTACTTCAAAAAAGAAGGCTCTTACATCAACGACGTCAACAACACAGTCGCAGTATCGTTTACGGCAAACGAAGGTCCGGAGACACTTATCAACCCTCATATAGCAATTACATTCCCCAATGAGGGCATCGTTTACTCGAAGGATCTCGACAACGTATTTCTGCAGCTCCATTTTCCGCTCTCGCGCCAGGATTTTCTCCAGCTTATGCAGATAACATACACCTTCATAAATGCCGTGACACCGAATATAACAAAGCTCCAGCAGTCGAGGTTGAACTACATCTTCGAAGACATGATCAATACAATCAATACAAGAGTTCTCGCTCCTTCCACGTTCGAGGGAGGCATTGTCCAAGGAAATCAAATTGAGTAATTTCGTTCATCTCCATAACCACACAGACTTCTCGCTCCTCGATGGAGCAGCATCAATTCCCCGCTACATTGCAAAGTGCAAGGAAGTCGGGATGAAATCACTTGCCATCACCGACCACGGCAACATGTACGGCGCCGTCACATTCTACAAGGAATGCAAAGCAAACGACATCAATCCGCTTGTCGGCTGTGAATTCTACTACACACATTCGCGCCATGTAAAAGACGCAACAAGTAAATACTACCATCTGATTCTCATCGCCATGTCGGACAAGGGCTACCACAACCTTATGGAGCTCAACAGCATCGCGTGGAAAGAGGGCTACTACTATAAGCCCCGTATCGACGACGAAGCGCTCACAAGTCACAGCGAGGATCTCATCTGTCTTTCGGCATGCCTTGCCGGTGAGATTCCCCGACTCATCGTATCGGGCAGCATCGATAAGGCGAGAGAGAGGATATTGTGGTTCAAGAATCTCTTCGGCGACAGATACTACCTTGAACTCCAGAACCACGGACTCGACGAGGAGAAGATCGTACTTGAGAAGCTTCCTCTTCTTGCTGAAGAGCTCGGTGTTCCTCTTGTATGCACCAACGACATACACTACATAGAAAAAGACGACTCAAATGCACACGATACCCTGATATGTATCGGAACGCAGGCGAAGAAAATAGATAAGAACAGGCTCACTTATAAAGATGGAGAGTACTATTTCCGCACTCCCGAAGAGATGGAGAAGCTCTTCTCGTGGTGCCCGGAGGCAGTCGAAAACACCGCAAAGGTTGCAGAGAGATGCCACCTCGAGATCAAATTCCCCGGCCCTATCCTTCCAAAGTGCCAGATACCGCCGGAGTACAAGAGCGACGCCGAATACCTGACTGCTCTCTCCTATGAGGGATTGAAGAAAAGATATCCCGATGCCGAAGGAGAGGAGAAGGATAAACTTGTCGAGAGACTCCAGCACGAACTCGACATAATCATCAAAATGGACTTTCCCGCCTACTTTCTGATAGTCCGCGACTACATACACTGGGCCAAGGTCCACGATATCCCGGTAGGACCGGGAAGAGGATCGGGAGCGGGAAGCCTTGTTGCATACACAACCGAGATAACCGATGTTGACCCGATACAATACAACCTCCTTTTCGAAAGGTTCCTGAACCCTGAAAGAGTATCGCTTCCGGATTTCGATGTAGACTTCTGCTTCGAAAGAAGAGGAGAGGTCATAGACTATGTAACAGAACATTACGGACACGACTCCGTGGGGCAGATAGTCACATTCGGAACTCTCAAGCCCAAGGCAGTCCTGAAGGACGTTGCGCGTGTTCTCGATATTCCGTTCGACGAGTCGAATAAGATAACGTCCCTCGTTCCTGACGAGATTCCGGGCGTCAAGCACATACATGTCACGGATGCACTCAAGGCCGAGCCGAAGCTTCAGGCGATCAGAGACCGCGGGGGAATCTATGAAGAGCTTTTCGATACCGCCATCAGACTCGACGGACTCAACCGTCACACCTCTCTTCATGCAGCCGGCGTTGTAATCGGACGGGAGCCCCTCGACAGGTACGTTCCCCTCTGCGTTCCCGACCAGAAGACGGGGGGACTTGCAAGCCAGTACACGATGCTCCAGATAGAGGAATGCGGACTAGTCAAAATGGACTTCTTAGGCCTCAAGACGCTGACACTTCTCAAGCATGCAGTCGACCTCATACATAAGAGAGAGCCTGACTTTGCACTCGACAGGATATCGACACAGGATAAGAACACCTTCGATATGCTCTGCCGCGGAGACAGCGCCTACGTCTTCCAGTTCGAATCTTCAGGAATGCAGGAGATCTTGAAGAGAGCACGTCCGAACTCGATAGAAGATCTTGTCGCCCTCAACGCACTCTACAGGCCCGGTCCTATGCAGTTCATCGACAAGTACATCAACTCCAAACTCGGAATCACCCCGATTACATATGCAGACCCCGCCCTCGAGCCGATATTGAAAACAACCTACGGCGTCATCGTCTACCAGGAACAGGTTATGCAGACTGCGCAGATAATTGCAGGCTACACCCTCGGCGAGGCCGATATCCTCAGGCGTATCATGGGTAAGAAGAAGGTCGAGGCACTTGAGAAGGAGCTTACAAAGTTCATAGCAAAGGCCCAGGAGAGAGGACACTCGAAGGAACACGCCGTCGAGATATTCGAATACCTCAAGCCTTTTGCCGGTTACGGCTTCAACAAGTCACATGCCGTAGCTTACTCGATCATTGCCTATCAGACGGCATATCTCAAGGCAAACTACAATACCGAGTTCCTTGCGGCAAACCTCACCAATGAAATGAACAGCCCCGACAAGTTCAAGGAGTACCTCAACCTTGCACCGAAGTACGGAATAAAGGTGGTTCCTCCTTCGATAAACCGTTCGGAAACACAGTTCTCCGTCGATAACGGGGACATTATCTACGGCCTTGCTGCAATCAAGAACGTCGGAGCCAACATCGTCGACGCAATAATAAGCGAGAGAAGAAAAAACGGGGAGTACAAGTCATTCATGGACTTTCTCTCACGTCAGGGAGAGAACACTCTCAATTCCCGTCTTCTCGAGAGCCTCATAAAAGCGGGCTGCTTTGACGAACTCGGAATAGACAGAGCCGTGCTTCTTGCCAATCTTGACGAGGCGTTAAAATTCGACAAGGCCCAGAAGAACCAATGTGCATTCGGGCAACTCTCCCTCTTCGGAGAGGAGGAGGATGTGATGAACACATTCGAAATGCGTCCCGTCGATCCCCTCCCTTATATGGAGAAGCTCAAAATGGAGAAGGAGCTTCTCGGTTTCTATATCTCGGGTCACCCTCTCGACAGCTACCGTAAGGAAATAGAGGAATGTGTAACCGCGAACCTCTCCGACAGGGATACCATCCCCTTCGGGTCCGACACCCAGATCATAGGACAGGTCATTGCAGATAGAACCGTCATATCGAAAAAGGGAAACGGAGGAAAGCTCGAGTTTTTGACTATCCAGACCGATACGGGAGACACGGAAGCAGTCATCTTCTCACGCGCCTATGAAACGCTCGGGGGAAAGACGGAAGTTGACGGCATCTACGGCTTCAAGGGAAAGTTCGACAACAAGGACGGAAAACTCTCTTTTATAATCAACGACATAGTCTCTCCACACGATCTCAAGCCGATTGCCGTGGAGAGCGTCCACATAATGCTGAAGAAAGATGCATCCATTACAAAGGAGAACCTGGGGGACCTCAGACAGGTTCTTTCCGACAACGAAGGAAAAACCGCAGTTCTTCTTTCCATAGAGGGAATAGATGGAGAGGAATTGATGCTCAAAGCAACGGAGAGTATCGAATATTCACACAAACTCTACACATCTCTTACCTCTCTCGGTGTTGTCTTAAAGGTGTGGGTTAATTAACTTTTATTCCGGGAGGCTTTATGCTTTACAATGACTTACTAATGAGGATTTCGCTCTATCTGGCAAGAATTCTCAATGCATATTCAATACTTATCTGGATAAGAATCATCTTCTCCTGGATATATCCCAATCCGGGAAGAAACAACTTCATATATTGGATGGGACGGCTCGTGGATCCCTACCTCGGCGTCTTCAAAGGGAAGAAGTCGACGGTGGGAAGTCTCGATTTCTCCCCCATATTCGCAATAGGCGTAATCTATGTCTTCCAGGGCATTTTCCAATACTACGGAGTAACGGGCACATTGACGCTCCAGAGCGTTCTCTATCTCTTTATCTCCGCACTCTGGTCTTACGGCCTCAGTGTCTACTTCTGGGTACTCTTCATCGCACTTGTCTTCAGAACCATCGCAGCATTCTCCTCGCGGAGCAACCGTTTCGCCTACTCCCCCGTTTCAAGAGCATCAGACAGCGTCACGGACTTTGTGCGCCAGATGGCGGGTCGCCGCCTCCTCAGCGAAAGAACGGTATGTATCATCTCCCTGATTCTTGTTATAGTCTTCTACTTCATAACTCGTTACCTTGTGGGCTGGCTTTTGTCTCTTGTATTGAGAATCCCGATGTAAAACATGAAAGATACTCCGATCTCCGTTCTGCCACGCATAGGAAAAAAGAAAGAGGCCGACTTCAACAAAGCGGGAATCTTCACTTTAATGGACCTTGTCCTCTATGCGCCCCGTGCCTGGGATGACAGAAGAGAGGAAAGGAGAGCAAAAAGTGCCACGACAGACGACAGCGTCATAAACTGCCACATAACCGTACTCTCGCACTCGTCTTTTCAATCTAAAGGCGGAAGGACAGTCAAGGTCGAGGTTGTGGATGACGACGGGACGAGAATAGAGCTCTTATGTTTCAACCGTGACTATTTAAAGAGCATGCTCACCATAGGCTCCGAGTGGTACATAAACGGAACGGTCAGAAAATCATATTACACCTATCAATGTTCATCCTTTGAAATAAAGAGAACGAAAAGAGAATGCGGAATCGGAATAATTCTCCCCCTCTATTCTCTTACGGGATCACTAACGCAGAAAGATTTCAGAGAACATATAAGCGAGGCTCTCACAGCTCTCTCTCCGTTTGATGAAGTGCTCCCGGTAGAACTCAGGGAGAAATATAATCTTCTCGCAAGAGACGAGGCCCTGAATAATCTCCACTTCCCCGAAAACGAAGAAAAGCTCTCTTCTTCACGCCGTACTCTTGCCTTCACGGAACTCCTCGTAATGGAATTGAAGGTTTTGAGAGAAAAGCCTGAAAGAACATTCACTCAAATAGAGCCGTCACCCCTGGAGAAGAAGCTCATATCATCACTGCCATTTGCCCTGACGGAGGACCAGAAGAAGGTTCTTTACGAAATAAGAAGCGATCTCTCGGGAAAGAAAGGTATGAACAGACTACTTCAGGGGGACGTCGGAAGCGGAAAGACTCTTGTTGCATGGCTGAGCTCTCTCTACATAATCGAGAGAGGAGGACAGGTTGCATTCATGGCCCCGACGGAGCTTCTTGCGAGGCAGCACGCGGAGAATGCATATAAGCTGCTCTCTCCTCTCGGGGTACGTATCTCATACATAACGGGAGATGTTAAGGGAAAGAACAGAAAACTTGCCATGGAAGCTTTGAAGAAGGGAGAGATAGATCTCGCCATAGGAACACACGCCCTCTTTTCCTCGGACGTCGTCTTCAAAAAACTCGAGTATGTGATAATCGACGAGCAGCACCGCTTCGGTGTCAACCAGAGAGAGGCCCTGAGAACAAAGGGAGAAGAGTGCCATGTACTCTCGATGACGGCAACCCCGATTCCGAGAACACTCGCCCTCACGCTCTTTGCCGATGTTGCGATTTCGACGATAAGGACCATGCCAAACGGCAGGAAGAAGATAATCACATACACAGTAGGCCCGATGAGCAGGGACAAGATGTACCAGGCGATAGCTGTCGAATTTGAACGCGGACACCAGGCTTACTTCGTCTACCCCAGGATAGACGACGAGGGGGAGAGCGACCTCAGGGACGTAATGACTATGTACTCCTTCCTCGAGACGAAATACCCCTCCGTTCCATCTGCATTCATCCACTCCAGGCTCCCTGAAGAAGAGAAAATGAAGATCCTTGAAGACTTCAAGGAGGGCAGAATAAGCTATCTTGTCGCAACAAGCGTTGTCGAAGTCGGTATCGACATCCCGAATGCGACGTGTATGGTTATCGAGCACGCGGACCGCTTCGGACTGGCGGCGCTCCATCAGCTGAGGGGCCGTGTCGGAAGATCATCTCTTCAATCCTATTGTTTTCTTGTATTCGAAAGCTCTCTCAATACGGAGGCGAAGGAAAGGCTCTCCGTCATGAAGGAGACCAACGACGGCTTCCTGATTGCGGAGAAGGACCTTCAGATAAGAGGTCCTGGAGAGATTGCGGGAAACAGACAGTCGGGATTCTTAAAGCTTAAATTTGCTTCCCTCACAGAAGACACCGCACTTGTCGCAGAGGCAAAGAAAGAGGCGGAGAATATCCTCGATAGAGACCCGGGACTTATAAGCGGAACATATTCCCCTCTCCGTTCGGCATTGATAAGCTCATGAAAAATATCAATAATACGGGAGAGGAGAATAAGATGTTTACACGTGATGAAGCCGTAGCATTATGGCATAAATACAACGACAGCGAGAGTCTCTGGCACCACGCGCTCTCGGTTGAAGCTGTCATGAAGGAAGGTGCCGTCAAATATGGAGAGGATCCGGAATACTGGGGTCTTGTGGGATTACTACATGACATCGACTGGGAGAAGTTTCCGTCCGAGCATTGTCATAAAGCACCCGGGCTTCTTAAGGAAATCGGAGCCGATGATGATTTCATCCACGCCGTATGCTCACACGGCTGGTCTATATGCACCGATGTAAAGCCCGAGAAAGATATGGAGAAATTCCTCTTTGCAATCGACGAACTTACGGGACTTGTCAACGCAACGGCATTGATGAGACCGGAGAAGATGAAGGGAATCAGCGTAAAGTCCGTCAAGAAGAAATGGTCAAGTAAAGGCTTTGCCGCAGGCGTCAACCGCGACATCATCGAAAAAGGCGCCGAAATGCTCAATCTTACTAAAGAAGATCTAATTGCTCTCACAATAGATGGAATGACGAAGATTGCGAAAGATATAAACCTTTGGCCAGAGGAATGAGATGAGAATTACAGGCGGAAAATATCTCAGGCGCAACATAGTCTGTCCTCCCGGTGTCATAAGACCGGCAATGGACAGGATGAGAGAATCTCTCTTCTCGATTCTGGGAGATCTTACGGGGTGCTCTTTCCTCGATCTTTTCTCGGGGTCGGGGTGTGTAGCCATCGAAGCGGCATCGAGAGGGGCCTCTCCCATACACCTTGTCGAAATGGACAGAGGAAAGAAAGCGACAATCGAAAAGAACCTCTCTTTTGTCGAAGAGGAGAAGAAACTCTTCATAATGGATGCCTCCCGTTATATCCTCTCGACTTACGAAAAATATGACATAGTCTATGCAGACCCTCCGTTCAACATGGAGGAGAAAGTGAAGCTCCTCGAGAGCGTTGCTTCCACAGGTCTTATAAAAGACCGGGGACTCTTCATCATCCACTACCCGTTTGAAGAGGAGAAGCTCTGGCCTGAGAAAGTGAGGGGCTTTACTCTCACGGACAAGAGAAAGTACGGGCGCTCCATGCTTCGTTTCTATTCAAAGGACAAAAATGCTCAAAATTGATGAAAACAATATCGGAAGAGATCACAGCTACATCCTCTCGACCGAAACCGATAACGAATATGTTGTAAAACCCGTCAAATACTTCGGCCTCAGCCAGGAGGAAGGCGGAGTCCATGCTGCATTATGCGGCGCCGCCCTCAAGGAGATGCTCGACAGGGAGGGACGGACATGGATGATCCTCCGGACCCGCATGACGATATATAACTATGCAAAGTGGATGGACGAGTTCAATGTCGAAACATGGTGCCAGAAGGGCTACAAGCTCTACTGTCCCCGTGCCGTAAGAGCCTTTCTCGACGACGGAACACCTCTCTTCTCTTCCGAGAACCTCTGGATAATCATGAACATGCTGCGCTCCAGACCGGAGAGACCGGAATATATAGAGTCCAGGCTGGAGGAAGTCAAGGATAAAAGCCTTCTCTTCAACCCGGACTTCCCGAAATTCCCCGATAAGGAAGAATACAAAGGCCGTGTCTTCTCAGACGAAAAGATCACTATTAATTATTACGACTACGACTACAACAGACACGTCAACAATCTCAGCTACATAAACTGGATGATGCTCTCGTTTCCTCCCGAATACCTGGACAGGTACAGACCGTCGTTCATAGATGCCGAGTGGAAGAAGCAATGCCACTATGAAGATACTCTCTTTGCCCGGACAATCGAAAAAGAGGATTCAAGTGGAGAATTTCTTACGATAATATACCGCTTGAATGATAATAAAGATATGGAAGTGGTCTTCCAGAGCACTTCCGTGTGGAAGGAAAAAGTATGAAAGATGAAAATGAAGTTTTAATCCTGGACTGCCCGAGATGCAGCGGACCCGCATCTGTTGAATATGAGAACGGATGGTGCCTTTATATAACATGTCTCGACTGCGGCTGTCATACAGTCGAAGCGGAATACAAGTGTGAAGAAGACAAGGAAAGCGCCCTCAAGAAGGTGGCCAGACTCTGGAACATGGGTAAAGTCATCAAGATGGAGCCCGGGGAGTGATCAATAGTGAGGGGGTCTTCTGTTCTCCCTCTCCTCTCCTTCATCCTCAAGAAGGGCTATGACCTTCTTTTTCAATTCATCGACCTCCGAAAGTAACCCGCTCATCTTCTTTTCAAGGTCGATGACAGTTTCATTCAAATCGGCATTCTCTTTTTCAAGATAGCTTATCTTGATCTCAAGTCTTTCAATATCGTCCATATTCACCTCAATAATTGATTCTAATCTCCGCTGGGAGTTTTTTGTTGTATGCGTCGGCAACAGAAAGTGCAGAAGAGGAGGAAATATCGGGTTCGGTGTCCCGGGTAAGACACATACTAAAGCCTATACTCAGCGGAACGGACCTCTCTTCTATCGAAAAGGCTTCATTATTATACACTCTCTCTTCTTCATATGTCAGATCCTCCGCATAAAGCGGAGAGACGGCAGAAACCAAAGCAGAAAGAATGAGAACAATCCTTTTCATAAGGAAATTATAAT
>CAVHKW010000009.1:0-16185 GCA_963636745.1 uncultured Oscillospiraceae bacterium
GTTCAAGCTTTACGATATAAGAACAAAGAAGGAAAAGCTTTCCGATGAGAATGCTTCAAGGCTTTATGATGCCGTTGCATGTTACTACAAAGATTATGTCAAAGCCGGAAGTGTTGTAATCGGAAGGGACGCCCGTCTCTATGTCCCCCAGGTTGCGGACGGCCTTGTCAAAGCACTGAGGGAAGCCTCGATAGATGTAATATTGAATCCTCTCCCGATTTCGACATGCCAGTTCTACTATACATGTATGGTTAATCCCGACTCTGCCGGAATAATGGTGACTGCAAGCCATAACCCCATGGAATATGTAGGCCTCAAGCTTTTGAGTGTAGGTGTAAAGCCCATTGCCTACGGCTGCGGTCCCGAGGGCGGAATAGAGAAGATAAAAGAGCTCTACATAGAGGGAAGAAAAGCGGAGAAAGGGAAGATGGGAAAATTGAGGATCGTAAACGAACTCGATTCCTTCATCGATTATTCAATGAAGCTTGCAAAAGTCAATGAAGGAGACCTCAAAGGGTTAAGGATCCTTATCGAGACACTAAACGGCTCTGCAGGAACAGAGCTTGCACTTGCCTTCCAGAAGGCCGGGGCTGAGATAGAGATGAGAAATGTCATCCCGAACGGCTTTTTCCCTCACGGTGACCCCAATCCGATAATAGAGTCGTCGATAGCCCCTGCGAGAGAAGCGATGAGAAGCGGAAAGTGGGATATTGGATTCTGCTTTGACGGAGACGGTGACAGAATGGATTTGATGGCGTCCAACGGAGAGCAGATAGTTCCGGGCCTCAATATGTCAATCATCGTCGATAAGCTCATGGCTATATATAACGGAGAGAAGAAATCATTCTATGCCGATGTCAAGGCGATTCCCCTGTCGCTCTGTGAGATCGCGAAGAAAGGAGTCGATGTACACATAATCAGGAACGGACACTCCTTCATAAAGGAGAAACTCAACGAGAACTGCGCCGAGGGCTATTTCGCATCCGAAGAGGAATCCGCGCATTATTATATGAATTTCCCGCTCGATATCGCCCACCCGGAGAAGGGCTACGCTGCAGTCGAGAACACTCTTTTCTTTGCTCTTGTTACAGCACTCAGCTATAAGGAGAACAGAGAGGCATACAGAAGGGCGTACGAGCTCCAGACTTCGCTCTACAGAGAGCGTGAGTGGCCGCTCTATTTCGAGGACCATCCAGAGAAGATGGAAGAGATCATGAAGGAAGTGGAGGAGAGAATGATAAAGGAGGGTGCCTCGGTTATCAAGAGAATGGATGACGGAGACGACCTCGATGCAACACTCATGAGATTCAATCTTCCTCTCACGTTTGATTCATCCTCGACGCTTGACGGAAAGGTGTGGGCGCAGGTTGCCGAGAGAATCAGCAGAAGCGAGGATGCAATGTGCCGCTGGGAAGTCGTGTCGAACGACGAGGGGGAGTGTGAAAGGCTCAACGGAATCGTACGAACTATAACCGACAGATATGTAGACGCCGGATACGCGAGGTACTAGCTATGGATTTAGCAGAGAGACGCGAAAAGATAATCGAGATGCTCTCCTCGTCATCTTATGTGACGGTTGAAGAGTTTGTGCGTTGTATGGGGGTGAGCGCCGTTACTATCCGCTCGGACCTCTCGTCACTGGAAAAGGAAGGTGTTCTCATCCGTACCCACGGCGGTGCGATGATAGTCGAGAAGAAGAGCCAGGCGAGATTCATCTCCCAGACCATGAAGGAATACGAGGAGGAAAAGAAGGCGATTGCAAAGAAAGCATGTACTCTCCTATCCGACGGCAACACCATAATCCTCGACAGCGGCTCAACGACGACACGAATGGTCGACTCTCTTACACAGTCGAGGCTCACAGTTGTTACAAACAACATAATCGCACTCGATGCAATGGCCGACAAAAGCAACATAAACGTAATAGCGCTCGGGGGCCAGCTCAGACGTGAATCGATGGGAACGATCGGCCCGATTGCAAATGCGGCGGTCAAGTCTCTCAATGTCGATATATATTTCATGGGAGGCGCTGCATATAACAGGGACGGTATTTCGTCGACAGATTTGACGGAAAGCGAGTTGAAGAAGAGTATGCTCCGCGCATCGGAAAAGGTTGTTTTTCTTGCTGACTCGACGAAGTTCGGGAAGAAGAGCTTTTCAACAATATGCACCTGGGATAAGGTCGATACCTTCATCACCGATAAGATAAACCCCTCCTTCAGGGAGGAGCTCGAGAAGATGGGAGTGGAGGTAATAACAGCAGATGAGTAAGAAAGGTATTTCACTAGTCGGTATTCCGAGTGTCGGGGAAGTTGAATTAATCAGGGAAAAGTATCCAGAGTGCTGGTTCGAGCTCTCGTATATGTCCACCGAAAAGTCCCTCAGGGAGATTCTTCCCGTCATAAAGGGCCGTGTTGCAAGTATCCACCTCCTTGCTCCGAAGAGAGAGTATTTTCCGAACCTTGCAAGCAGTAAATCATACCCATGGTCGGAGCGCGAGATAATGAAAGACGCCGAGGAGGCACTTCTTCTCGGAGCTGATAAACTTGTACTTCATCCGGGCTATCTTGTAGACGGCCTAGTGTACAGCGACTACTCGAAGAGACTCCCGCAGATAAAGAAGCTCCCTCTCGATAATTATCTCCTTTCTGCGGAGGAGAGTGTATGCTCTCCGGAATATATAAACTCCAAACTCTACAGAGAGAAGTTCGAGGTTATGGTGGAGAATGCCATCACACTCTCGGAAAAGGTGAAAACACTCGGTGTGACGCTCTGTCTCGAGAACCTCAACCCGAGGGCGGGCTATATGATTCTCCATCCCGACGAATGCATCCGCCTTATATCCCTCGGGCTCTCGATGTGCCTCGATGTGGGCCACCTCCATGTAAACAGCTTTGTCTTCGGTTTCGATACTCTTTCAGAAACGAAAAGAATCCTCGACACCGGAGGAGTCAAAACAATGCACCTGCACTCCAATGAATCTAGGATTGGACTCTACAAGGATTCACATAGTAGTTTCGATAAATATATGCCTTATTGGAAAGAAATTATCTCCTACGGAGAAGAAAAAGGCTCGTCTCTTATTCTCGAGACTCTCGAGGAGAGCCTGCACAACGTGGGGCTTCTTTTCGGCGAGGTTTCGAAATCGTAAATAAAGTAACTTTTTTTGTTGCATTTGAGAAAATGCATGTTAAGATGAAACTATAAAAAGGAGAATGGTATCTTATGAAGAGATTACTTACAGTTTTATTGATTGCACTTCTTTCTCTTTCGCTTTTCGCACAGGGCGCAGGTGAAGCCAAGGCTGAGAAAGAGAGTCTTGTTATCTACAGCGCAGCATCGGAAGGAGAGGCGGAGCTTCTTACCCAGTCTTTCAACAAGCTCTATCCGAATATCGACGTAACGATCATCCGCGCGGGATCGGGCGACCTTGTAACAAGAGTCAAGACAGAGTGGCCGAAGCCGGAGGGAGATGTCATTCTCCTCATGGGAACGGAGAACCTCGATCAGATCTACGACATGCTCGAGCCTTATAAGTGTGCTTCTGACGACAAGATCGATGCCAAATACAAGGATCAGGGATCGGATGTACCCAAGTACTATGCTACATCAATGCCTCTCCAGGCAATAATGTACAATACAAACCTCCTCTCCGAGGACGAGGCTCCGAAATCATGGAAGGATCTTGCAGATCCCAAGTACAAGGGTAAGATCGTTCTTGCCAACCCCGCATCTTCGGGTTCCGCTTATGCCCAGCTCTATATGATGAACTATCTCTACGGCATGGACTACGTAAAGGATGTAGTTGCCAACTCGACATATGTTGCGTCCTCCACAGCAGGCCCCGACTCCGTTGCAAGAGGGGAGTATGCAATCACGGTAACGGGTGAGGCTAATATCGGAAAGAAGATCGGTGCGGGAGACCCTGTTGCATATGTCCTTCCCGAAGAAGGAACAGGCTTCAGAATCGAAGGCTCCGCAATTCTCAAGAACTGCAAGAATCTAGCGGCTGCTCAGAAGTTTATCGACTTCATGACAACAAAGGATGCATTCGAGATCGTAAGAAGCGAATGCTACAGAAGAGCTGTTTCGACAGAAGTTGCAGGACCCGATAATCTTCCGTCACTGAGTGAAATGAAATTCTTCGATTACGATGCTGTCAAGGCAAAGGAAATGAAGAAGGCTCTTGTCAACGAGTTTAACTCTCTACTCTAGAGAATTCTGAATTATAGGGGGGCTGAGAGGTATTAACTTCCAGCCCTTTATTTAAGAGGATATTATGAGCAAAAACGTAACATATGAAAATGTAAACAAGATATACGGGGAGGGAGGAAAGAATCCCGTACATGCACTCAGGGATGTCTCCTTTACGATCAATCCGGGAGAACTCTTCTGTCTTCTGGGGCCCTCCGGCTGCGGAAAGACCACACTTCTGAGGTCGACTGCGGGGCTCGAGGAGATCTCTTCGGGAAGAATGATGTACGGAGATGTCGACATATCGACGATTCCTCCCTACAAGAGAAACATAGGAATGGTCTTCCAGAGTTTTGCTCTCTATCCTCATATGTCGATCTTCGAGAATGTAGCTTACGGCTTGAGAGTGAGAAAGGTCGAAAACAGCATTGTCAAGAAGAAGGTAACGGAGGTTATGGAACTCGTGGGACTCGAGGAGGAACTCAAGCGTAACCCCAGTCCTACTGCACTCTCGGGCGGTCAGCAGCAGAGAGTTGCAATAGCACGTGCTCTTGTCTATGATCCCGATATTCTCCTTCTCGACGAGCCTCTTGCTAATCTCGACGCAAAACTCAGACGCTATATGAGAGCCGAGATAAGGCGTATTCAGAAGGCTACGAACATCACCACGATATTCGTCACACACGACCAGGAGGAGGCAATGGCAGTGGGAGACAGACTCGCCGTACTCAGAAAGGGCGTTGTCGAGCAGATAGGGACATCGGACGAACTCTATAACGAGCCGAAGAATGCATTTGTATCGAACTTCATAGGAAAGATGAATTTCTTCTCGTCGGCTGTAAAGGAGAGTAATGCATCGTCTACTGATGTTGCCCTTTGCAATAACGGCCCGACTCTTACTATCCAGACGGATCGTATCCACACGTCTCTCAAGAACGGGGACAATGTTCTTGTCGGAGCAAGACCGGAGCATCTCTATGTTACAAAGGAGAAAAGCGGTAAGACAATACAGGGCAGGGTCCATATCATACAGCACCTGGGGTCATTCATCAGATACGAAGTCGATGTCGATAAATCCCTCTCCCCCGTGACACTTGAAATCGACATGCCGTCACTCCAGAAGGATATACGCGAAGGCGACACGGTTTATGTAGGCTTTAAGGAAGAGAAGCTATTCATCTTCTCTCCGGAGGGAATGGAAGTATGAGCAGAAAGTTTTCCATAACTGAAAACGGAGAGGAGAAGAGCAGAATAAAGAGATTCTTCCAGAAGGATTTCTCCCAGGCCCTTATTTTCGCCCTTCCGATGGCGTTTCTGGCCGTATTTCTCCTCTATCCGCTTGTTCTGACGCTGCTAAGGGCTTTCTGGGCTCCGACCGAGGGTCTTGAATTCTCAGGATGGTCTCTTGAAGGCTTCAAGATGTTCTTCTCGAGCAATCTCTATATGAAGAGCTTGAAGAATTCATTCATAGTAAGTATAAGCGTAACGCTTCTTACACTCCTTATCGGGGTCCCGATGGGATATTGCGTGGCAAGAGTGAAGGTCCCGGGAAAGAAACTCATTCTCTCCCTCGGAATCCTTCCCATAATAATGCCGTCATTCGTCGGTGCTTACACATGGATTATTCTTCTCGGCAACAACGGAGTAGTGAGAGTTGCACTCAACTGGCTCTTGAGGCCCATCGGAGTAACCGTTCCTCCTATCTACGGAATGTTCGGTATGATTCTCTGTATGACGCTTACTTACTATCCGTTTGTATTCCAGCTGAGCTACGGCGCATTCAGCAGCGCGAACTCTCTTCTCGAGGAGTCGGCGATGCTCATGGGTGCAAAGGGCGGGAGAATAATGAGGACGATTACTCTTCCCCTCATTATGCCGTCTCTCGGGGCTGCTGCTCTTCTTGTCTTTGTAAGAGCTATCGGCAACTTCGGTATTCCCGCAATAGTCGGCGGAAGCAACTACGTCCTTCCGACACTCATATACTTCGAAGTCAACGGATTCTTCAACATAAACGGCGCGGCGTCGATTGCTGTCGTCAACGTTGCCATCACGGCTCTTGTTCTCTATCTCCAGAAGTACGTTGTTGCAAAGAGAGAGTATGAGACGATATCTGCAACGCATAAGGAATTGAAGATTCATGACGGGAAGGCTGCAGTTATCATTTCGACGATATATTGTCTTCTCATCCTCGTTATCTCACTTCTTCCGCAGCTTACGATCATCATAATGTCGTTCTTCACGAAGTGGGTGGGACTTCTTCCGGAGGGCTTTACATTCGCCAACTACCTCCGTATTCCGAAGTATTCATCGAAGGAGCTCTTCAACTCGTTCTTCCTCTCGATTACTGCAACTCTTCTTTGTGCTGTCCTCGGCTCGATTATCGCATACATTACAGAGAGAAAGAAGCCGAAGGGAGCGGGGCTTCTGGACCTTGCTGTCATGAGCCCGTTTATCCTTCCCGGAACCGTTGTTTCGATTGCTCTTCTTTCTGCATTCAGCGGAAACAGTGCCCTCAGGCTTACGGGAACCTATACGATCATAATCATCTCCTACATGATAAGACGTACTCCCTATGTCTACCGCTCCGTATCTGCACAGCTTACACAGCTCAACCCGTCCCTCGAGGAGGCAAGTACGATAAGCGGAGCCACATGGTTCTACACCTTCCGCCGTGTAAGTGTTCCCTTGATTCTACCGGCTATAGTATCGGGCTCGATCATGACACTCACGACGCTCTTACAGGAACTCAGTACGACGATCCTTCTCTATTCAGGACGCACAAGAACCGTTCCTATCCAGATTTACGGCGCCGTCCAGGATGGAAAACTCGGTGAGGCGAGTGCGCTCTCGGTTGTTCTTCTAGTTGTGGTCTTTGCAATCATCTACGGAATGAACCGTCGTAAGTCCGGCGATATTTCGTCGTCGCTCAAGATGTAACAATGGAGAAAAAGATGAGTATTACGATAACTGTTTCATCCTCTTCTGATGAAAACGGAAGAAAGGCAGCCTTGAAAATTGCAGATGTAATAAGAAAGGCGGTAAATGAAAAAGGTAAGGCGAGAATAGTTCTCTCGACTGGAATGAGCCAGTTCGAAATGTTCAACTATCTTGTAAAAGAAGATGTAGAGTGGGGAAAAGTCGAGATGTTCCACCTCGATGAATATGTCGGAATTTCCCCTTCTCATCCCGCATCATTTCGTAAATACCTCTTTGATAGGTTCGTCTCCGTCGTCCACCCCGGCATTGTGCACTATGTGGATGGAACGGACGAGAACATCAGGGAATTAACGAAAGAGCTTAGAAAGGAAGATATAGACCTCGGTGTTATAGGAATCGGTGAAAACGGACACATTGCATTCAACGATCCTCCCGCGGACTACGATAGTGACGAAGCGTACAAAGTTGTTACTCTTGACGAGAGATGCCGCCTCCAGCAGGTGGGGGAGGGGTGGTTTGAGAGTATTTCCTCCGTCCCCGGGAAAGCTGTTTCAATGATGCCGAAGGAAATAATGAGAGCGAAAACAATTGTTTCCGTTGTCCCGCATTCCGTTAAGGCGGATGCCGTCTACAACACAATTACAAAGCCTGTCTCGCCATATGTTCCGGCAACGCTACTTAAGACTCACCCGGACTGGTATCTTTTCCTCGACAGCGACTCAGCATCGAAACTTCTTGGTACGGGAGACGAAAAAACAAATTAATGGTGGATATATTAAATGAGGGATAGTAAACTTTTATTATTATGCTAGGAAACAGAGATTTTTCTTCAAGGCGGCTGAAGAACAAGCTGCGTAATGCCTTCACGACGCCTTATAATATCATGACGCTGATTGCAATTGTATTGCTCTCCTATTTGATTCTCTTTCCACTCGTCGAGATGATCGTCAGCTCTTTCACGCTCGCGAAAGTCGATGTCAAGGCAGTCAAGGGGAGTCATGCGGGTCAGTTCACACTGTACTATTGGAAGCGCATCTTCAACAGCATGATTGCAAAGAACATGTTCTATGTTCCGCTTCTGCATTCACTTTTAATCGCTACCTTCACGAGTATATTATGCATCGTACTCGGAAGCACATTCGCGTGGCTGATGGTAAGAAGCGATCTTCCGCATAAGAAGTTCTTCTCTCTTATGCTGATTGTGCCCTACATGCTTCCATCCTGGGCTCTAGCGCTTTCGTGGAATACGATTTTCCGTAATACGAGAGTCGGGGGAACTCCCGGGTTCCTCGTTTATCTCGGGATAAACATACCCGACTGGCTGAGTTACGGCCCCGTCCCCATTATCCTCGTGCTCTCTCTTCATTACTACTCGTATTCTTATCTACTTGTCTCTGCTGCATTGAAGTCGATAAACAGCGAGGTCGAGGAGATGGGAGAGCTCATAGGTGCCTCCAAGTGGCAGATAGTGCGTAAGATCACGCTTCCCCTCGTTCTTCCTGCAATTCTCTCGGCACTTATTCTTACCTTCAGCAAGGCAATCGGAACATACAGCGTTCCGTCCATGCTGGGATTAAAGGTCAATTATTATACGATAAGCACCATGATCCACAGTACCGTCAACAGTGCACAGGCGGGGCTCGGGTACGCCATCAGCCTCACTCTTATTGCAATCAGCGCCATATTCATCTTTGTTAACCAGAAGATCATCGGGCAGAGAAAGAGCTATGTGACGATGAACGGAAAGGGAACAAGAAGTAATCCCATTCCTCTCGGAAAGGCAAGAACTCCCATTCTTGTTCTTTTATATGCTTTTGTTTTCCTATTTGTCATCTTCCCGCTTGTTCTCATGTTCTACCAGACTCTGATGATGAAGGTCGGAGACTATTCAATAAAGAATCTGACACTCCATTACTGGCTTGGTAAGGGACGCGGCGACATATATGAAGGCCTTGACGGAGTTCTAATCGACAAAAAGTTCCTCAGCTACCTTGTAAACACAATCAAGCTTGTTTTCTTTACAAGTATTGTCGCTTCACTCATCGGGCAGCTTATCGGGTACATAAACGCCAGAGGACGTAAACTCAGAAGCGGACGCTTTGTCGAGCAGGTTGCCTTCATACCTTATCTCATTCCGTCCATTGCATTCGGAGCCATGTATCTCTCGATGTTCTCCACGGGACTCAAGATCGGAAGACTCACCATAGTTCCTCCTCTCTACGGCTCTTTTGCTCTCCTTGTGCTTGTGAGCGTCGTCAAACATCTTCCTTTTGCAAGCCGTAGCGGTACTGCATGTATGCTCCAGATCGGAACCGACCTCGAGGAAGCGGGGCAGCTTGCAGGAGCTTCGTTCATAAAGAGGTTTACGAAGATCGTATTCCCGCTTGCGAAGAACGGCTTTATGAGCGGCTTCATGCTAATATTCATCAGCATCATGAAGGAACTTGATTTGATTGTTCTTTTGATGAGTCCCAAACAAGGAACTCTATCCTATCTGGCTTATTGGTATTCCACCGAAGGTTGGACCCAGCCATCCAACTGTATAGCCATAGTAATGTTCGTGCTTGTGTTCCTTACACACTGGCTCTCGAACAAGTTTTTCAAAACAGATCTGGCTGGTGGACTTGGAGGTTGAGATTTTGAGCGAAATTATATTAAAGAATATCGATAAGTATTACGGAAACAACCATGTGTTGAAGAATGTCGATCTGACTGTGCACGACGGGGACTTTCTGACGCTCCTCGGGCCTTCGGGGTGTGGAAAAACGACAATGCTGAGAATCCTTGCGGGGCTTGAGAACCCGCAGAAGGGGACAATTACAATCGACGGGGATCTTGTCGTAAATGCAGACGAGGCTTTCTACCTTCCTCCCTCAAAGAGGGGGTTGAACCTTGTGTTCCAGTCATATGCACTCTGGCCGCATATGACGGTATATGACAACATTGCATTCGTGCTTCAGGTTGCAAAGACTCCGAAGGAAGAAATTCCCTCTATGGTGCAGGAAGCTCTGGACAAGATGCAGATAGGGGAGTTTGCAAAGAGGTACCCCAGCGAGCTCTCCGGGGGCCAGCAGCAGCGTGTTGCAATTGCCCGCTCAATCGTCAATAAGCCACGCCTGTTACTCCTCGACGAGCCTCTATCAAACCTCGATGCCAAGCTTCGTATCGACATGAGAGGAGAGCTTAAGAGACTCCATCAGGATCTCGGAACAACTGTTGTCTATGTTACACACGACCAGGTCGAGGCACTTACGATGTCGACACGTATTGCAGTCTTCTTCAACGGTGTTCTTACCCAGGTTGACACTCCCGTGAACCTCTACCAGAATCCGGTAACAATGGAAGTTGCAGACTTCATAGGGAATCCGAAGATTAATTTCGTCAAGGCGGAAGGTGAGGCAGCAAACGGAGTTCTTGAAACAAGAAGTCCTCTCGGAAATCTGGTGTTCTCCAAGCTCTATAACGGACCGGACGGAAAACTTGAATGTATTCTCGGGATAAGGCCTGAGATGATAAGACTCGATAAGAACGGAACAATCGAGGGCACGGTACGCTCTTCCCAGCCTGCAGGAAGCGAGAGCCTTATACAGGTTGAGGTGAAGAACCAGCTCCTTCTTGTCAAATGCATCGGACTTGCTTCTTACTCCCGGGGCGACACGGTCCACCTTTCGATTGACCCGGACTATATCAACGTCTATGATTCGAAGAGTGGAGTATTAATTAAAAATTCAGCGGCAGCATTGTCTGACCGCTAGGAAATCCAAAAAGGAGGATTTTATGAAGAAAACATTGCTTATGCTGTTGGTAATGCTGAGCATTACAACTCTCCTGTTCGCAGGTGGAAGCAAGGAAGCAGCTGGCGCTCAGAGTGAAAGCAGCGACAAGATTTCCGCTGAAGAACAGTGGGCGATCGACAACGGCCTCTATGAAGACGAGACTATGGATGCACTCTACGAGAAGGCAAAGCTCGAGAGCGGAAGCATGGTTGTCTACACAATCTCGAGCCGCACGGAGAAAGCAGCCAAGGAGTTCATGGAAGAGTACCCCGGATTGAGTGTCACAGTTTACAATATCTCGAGTGACGAGCTTAAGGAGAAATTCCAGAGAGAGTACGAGGCGGGAATCGACGGCGCGGATCTTATCCACTCCAAGGAAGTTCTCGGCGACTACAAGGTCGACTTCTTCGATACGGGTATACTTCATAACTACATGCCGGATTCCATCTACGGCAACGTCGACGAACGCTTCAAGAGTATGACTCCGTTCATCATCGAAGCCCTCACATGGTTCTACAACACAGAGAGCGGAAAGCCTTTGAAGAACTGGTGGGAGTTGACTGATCCCAAGAACAAGGGCAAGTTCGTTGTTCAGGATGCAGCAGACAACACAGCATACCTTGCTGTCTACACACTCTTTACCCAGCATCCGGAAGATATGGAGAGATCATATAAAGAGTACTACGGCACAGATATCGTCCTCGACAAGGATGAACCCAATGCCGGTTATGCCTTCATAAAGAGAATGGAAGCAAACAGCCCGATCAACGCAGACCGCAGCGACGAAGTTGTACAGCTTGTCGGCACAAAGGGACAGGCAAATCCTCCTGTCGGTTATGCTTCTTCCGTCAAGGTACGTAAGGGCGAGGAAAACAACTGGGCTCTGGACTACAACCAGGACGTAGAACCATCAAGCGGTATGTATGTTCTCAACTTCTTCGGTATCGTAAACAACTGTAAGCACCCCAACATCGCCAAGATGTTCATCCGTTACCTCATGGGTGGCGACGACGGCAAGGGAAAGGGCTATACACGTTTCGGTACAACAGGAACATGGTCCGTCAGACCCGAGTGTCCTCCATCAGAGGGAAATGCTCCTCTCGAAGAAGCTCTGTCCAAGTATTACACACCGGACTACAACTACATCTACGAGCACTACATCGAAGTCCGCGACTACTATATTGCACATCTGCAGAGATAAAAGCGGAAACGACGAAACGATACGCGGGACTACGAAAAGTGGTCCCGTTATTAGTCTAAGATTAAACAACAGTATGAATTTGGACGCGGGAATGCACTGACTTTTTACGTTTACTAAAACATCTTGACAATCGTCTGGGGGGGCAAAATCTCCATGTCAAACAAATATTTCATGGGGGTGAAATAATGAAAAGAAATAACATTTTGGTAGTGTTGGCAGTTGTTGTGATGACGCTGCTTATCATGGCATGTGATCCAGAAGCTAAAGACTGTACGTTAAAATTGGTATGGCTTAACGGGAAGACAAATGAAATTGTCATCAAGGAAGGCTCGTATACGCTGCCGTCCGCAAAGGGTGAGAGCACAGATTATGACGACGATGATTATGTATGGACGCTCGACGGCACAGATTACAAAAGCGGATCGACAATTGAAATAACCGGAGATATTACACTCACTCAGAAATGTACTGTATCTCCTGCCTGGAGCGGAGAAGCAACAGATAAAGAGAGCCTCAAGAAAAAGCTTGTAGACGACGGAGAGAAAACAATTACATTCAAATCGGTCGGTACGGATGGAAATGAAACGGATGTAACTTACACAAAGAAGTTCTATCATATCGACATCGATAATGCTGCTGATTTCGCATCGGTTATGACAAACATAAATACACTAGGAAATGCATGCTATGTAATCAACTTGAAGAACAGCATCGACCTCGGAAATAAGACCTGGACACCTGTTACGCTCAGTGGATATAAACAAGAAAACTTAAACGGGTGTTCTGTTGTCGTCAATGGAAACGGTTATTCAATCTACAATTTGAAAGTCGAAAACAAAGGATCTGCCGCACTTATTGAGGGTGTATGGTCGTGGGTAAAGCTTGAAATCAACGATCTTACGATAAGCGGGGCAACAATCAAGGCTCTTAAGAAAGATAGTGATACAACTAATTTTTATCATGCAGCAGGTTTTGTCGGCTCTGTTGATTCTGTAAGCAGTGTAAAATTCAATAACTGTGCTTTGAAGGATTCAACTATCGAGAGCCCCAACTATGCCGGTGGTTTCATGGCATGGAACAGCGGATACGATACATTGACTAACGGTGCAGTTAAAACACATGTAGATTTCAACTCCTGCTCTGTTGAGGGTTCTACAATAACAGCGGCGGGCTCTGTCGGAGGCATCATAGGACATGCCGGAGCGAATCCGTATACATACAATACGATAGAGAACTGCACTATAAAGAGTACAAGTATAAAGAGTACAGATAACGATAACAACAAAGCAGGTGCAATTGTGGGAACTGCCAATGTCGGAGAAGTTGTTATAAATAATGCAGTGTACAGTGAAGAAGTGACAGTTGTTTCAAGTTCGACATCAGTCACCGGCAGGTGCTACGGTAGATTTGTTCCGGTAAAAACGGGTAAACTCACGATTGACGGAGTTGAAGTAAAATTAACTGAATAAAAGCAATAAACGTTGTTATGCTTTTTAAGCCTCCCGGGTAGTTTCTCCGGGGGCTTTTTTGTCATAGTGGATGTTTTGACGAAATAATTGAGCCGTTTTTCGATATTGCATTGACTAAACCTCAAATTCTATTTTACTTTTTTACAAAAAGCTAAATCCAAGTTAGAGAGGGATAAAAGTGAAAGAGATCACAAAAAGAGTTTATGAGGGTGTAGTTTCAAGGGATCCCGGAGAGAAGGAATTCCATCATGCAGTCGGTAATTTTCTCAATTCCGTAGATAAGGTCATCGACAGGTTTCCCGATGTGAGCTATCACAAGGTTCTTGAGAGAATGGTTGAGCCGGAGAGGGCTGTTATGTTCCGCGTTCCCTGGATCAACGATAACGGAGTTCTCGAGATAAACCGCGGCTACAGAGTCCAGATGTCGTCGGCACTCGGACCGTACAAGGGGGGACTGCGATTTCATCCATCCGTCAACCTCTCCATTATGAAATTCCTTGCTTTCGAGCAGGTTTTCAAGAACTGTCTTACAGGACTCAGCATGGGAGGCGGTAAGGGAGGAAGCGATTTCAACCCCAAGGGAAAGAGCGATGTTGAAGTCATGAGATTCTGCCAGTCGTTCATGACGGAGCTCTACCGCCATATCGGGGAAAATACTGATGTTCCTGCAGGCGATATAGGAGTAGGCGGAAGAGAGATAGGCTATCTTTTCGGACAGTACAAGAGAATCAGGAATGAGTTTACAGGTGTCCTTACAGGTAAGGGCCTCGACTGGGGTGGATCACTTATCAGACCGGAGGCTACAGGATACGGACTTGTGTACCTCTCCCAGGCTATTCTTGCAGACCGCGGACATGATTTCTCAGGGAAGACCTGTCTTGTTTCGGGCTCTGGTAATGTTGCGCAGTATACTGTCGAGAAGATAAACGAACTCGGTGGAAAGGTTGTCACTCTTTCTGACTCAACCGGCATGATCTACGACGAGAGCGGAATCGACAGAGAGAAGCTTGAATACGTTAAGCTTTTGAAGAATGTGATGAGAGGAAGAATCGAGGAGTACGCATCAAAGTATCCCGGAACTGTTTATATCCCGCGTGACGGCGGAAAGACCAATCCTCTCTGGGGCTTCAAGGCAGACTATGCATTCCCGTGTGCGACACAGCTTGAAATAAACGAAGACGACGCCAGGGCTCTCCTTAGTAACGGTATTGTACTTGTGGGTGAGGGTGCTAACATGCCACTGACCCCGGAGGCTGAGGAACTTCTTGTTTCCTCGGGTGTTCTTGTTGCTCCCGCAAAGGCTGCAAATGCAGGCGGCGTTGCCGTTTCGGGCCTCGAAATGAGCCAGAACAGCATGAGAATGCAGTGGACGAGAGACGATGTCGACAACAAGTTGAAGGATATCATGGGAAATATCTACAGGAACATTTCGGAGGCGGCAGCGCTCTATTCAGATAAGAATAATTTCATTGACGGAGCCAACATAGCATCCTTTATAAAGGTTGCAAGAGCTATGATCGGGCAGGGCTATGTATAAAAAAGCGGGATTAATCTCCCACTTAGTTCGATTGTAATATCGCAGATTGTTCAATTTCCGTACACTTATTGCTCATTTGCTACTTTTGTATTGTACTCTTTAATCTTTTGTATTTAATAGATTATGAATAAAGATGTTATTAATAATAAGGAGAAGCTGAATGAGCGATATTTTATTGAAGGCCGGCGACAAAGTTGAAAAGGTTAAAGAACTTTTCAAAGAGCCTCTTATTGATGATGGAAAAGCTTCTGAGGCGGAGGAGTGTAAGAGTGTTTCCTCCGTATTGAACAAAATCGTTAAGGACAACGGTTACGATTACCTCTACACCAACCCGATGGAGGTATATAGTCTGCTTCCGAAGAGAAACGACAAGGAAGCAAAACTCAGCAATGCTGTTATTTATGCACTCCTCTCGGGAGTAGGAAATAAGAACCGCAACAAATTAAGTGTTGTAAGGGGAGAGGTCGAAGCTCTCTCACTCGATTGTGAGATGACCAATCTTCTTGATGCACTCTTCTCGTCCCTCTGGGAGGAGAACTATCTTAAGGATGCAAAGGCAAGAGAATACGGCGGATACGAGGAGTTCTGCTTCAGAATCTGGGATATGGAGATCGCGGGCGGCGCCGTCTGGACAAGCTGTAAGGGAAAGAAGAAGGTTCTTGCGAACTACAAATACTCAATCAAGTATAAAGTCGAAAACTCTTCGACAGTATTCTCCGAAGTCGGCGAGAACCATTACATTACGGCAGGAGACCTCAACGAGAAGTACAGAAAACTGCTCGAGGGTGTAATCAACGAAGATTTCAGGTCGTGGTGCGAGGAGAGTTCGAAGAGACCTCATGCCGAGAACTACGATATCAAGAGGGGAGAGATAGTTCTTGACTTCTTCTTCGACGACCACGGCCTGCAGCCGTTGACGATATCTTTCGAGGGATCAAGTTCAGATATCGAATAAACGATATATTCGTCTTTTCTTAAGCCATTTTCCGCTGAGGAGAGTGGCTCTTTTTTATGGATACCTGTCTTTAGGACCTAAGGCCTCATTTCTTGTGCTAAACCGACTAATAAAGC
>CAVHKW010000010.1:0-9252 GCA_963636745.1 uncultured Oscillospiraceae bacterium
ATAAAAGGGACAGCGTTAATTAGCAATTAATGGACATTTCTAGATAGCATTAACACGCGTGAGCCGAACATTCTCTGACAAGCTGTATCGGCAAAATATCGGAAGATCGTCACGACTCAATTGGCTTGGCATCAAAGTAGATGACGCATTCCGGAAGATCATAGAATTTCTTGAAACTATTCAAGCTTAAGAATGAGCATACATACTGCAATAGAAATAGCAAGTTTGTAGTTTTTACAGAAATGCTTTGATACCCCCTTCGACTGATACGGCTATGCCTTGTCAATCACAGCATCAAGTGCGCTCTCCAGCTCATAAAGAGTACATCCTTCTCTTCCATCCTGCCGGTCCGCCCCGGAAGCTGACAACTCCTCCCTGAGTCGCAGAATCTTCTTCATTCTGTTATAGTATTCAATGTCCATGACAACGAGATCTCCCTCTCCGTCTTTGGTAAGGGATAGAGGCTCTCCTCCTTTGCGGCATAAGGATGCAATTTCATTGTATTTTTGACGGATAGCTGCCGACGGGCGGATAATCATGTTAAACCTCCAGAAAGAACCTTTAATACGATATATCTTGGGAAAAATGTACACTCCTGATTATTATAATGCGGGGCATCAGAGTCAAATACCCGGAAATGAAGAGCGATGTCCGATCCTTCTTGATAACCACTCTTCATAGGGACGATGCAATCTTTATGTGCTCCACGTCGAAGAATGAAGGGTAGGAAAGTTGGTTATCCCGGAGGCTTCTCCGGGAGTGAATCAATAGCCGTATCGTTTACGGTAGGTAAAGACAAGAGTAAGGGAGAGAATGAGCGAGAGCATTTCCGCGATTCCCGTACTCAGCCATATGCCGTCAAGACCGAGGAAGACAGGGATTATAAGGACACACGCTATCTGGAAGACAAGTGTTCTCATAAATGAAATCAATGCCGATATTCCTCCGTTGTTGAGCGCTGTAAAGAGCGATGAGGAGAATATCGAGAAGCCAGCAAAGAGGAAAGCTGTCGAATAGAGTCTGAAGGCATGGACTGTGAAGTCCAGAAGATCCCTGTCATAGGAGACGAATATTTTCCCCAGCGGCCGCGCCATCAGGAATGAGAAGAGCGTCATGAATAATGCCTGAACTGTAATTATTGTAAAGCTCTTTCTTATGATGCTTTTGAGGTGCTCCTTGTCCCCCAGACCGTAGTTGTAGCTGATGACGGGAGCTGAGCCTACGGAGTAGCCGATAAAGAGCGACATGAAGATAATTCCCACGTACATGATTATAGAGTAGGCTGCAAGTCCATCCTCTCCCGAGTATTGCAAGAGCTGGAGATTATATACCGCCCCTACAATACTTGCCGATATATTTCCCATGAACTCAGAGGAGCCGTTAGTGATGGTCTTTATTATGCTCTTCCAGTTCCACTTGAAGTGGAGCTTGAGTCTTAAAAGCGAGCTGTTCTTTCTCATGAAGTAGACGAGGGGTATCAAACCACCGGCAAGCTGGCTCAATGCCGTTGCCGCGGCGGCTCCCGCCACACCATGATGAAAGACGACGATCAAAAGCGCATCCGCAACTATATTCGTCAGTCCCGCACATACTGTCACCACGAGCCCGAGTCTGGGCTTATTTGCTGTAATGAAAAGACATTGGAACTCATATTGAAGAATATAGGAGGGAAGGCAGGTGATTATAATCTTACCGTAGAGAGTGGAGTACTCGTAAAGAGTCCCTGTTGCTCCCATGAGTGCAATGATCTTATCGAGGAAAAGAAGACCGAGCACAGTGAGGACAAGCCCCAGCACAATTGATGATATTACAACAGACGAGAAGATATCCTCCGCTTCCTCTTTCTTCTCCTCTCCGAGTTTCTTCGAAATCAAGGCAGATCCTCCCGTTCCGAACATGAAACCGATGGACCCGAGGATCATCAAAACGGGGTAGGCGAAGTTGACGGCGGCAAGCGCAGTCTTCCCGACCCAGTTCGACACAAAGTAGCCGTCTGCTATTACATAAATCGAGGTAAAGAGCATCATCATTACCGAGGGTAGTGTGAAAAGAAGAAGATTGCGGTAATTGAACCTGTCCGATATGTTGATTTTCATTCTTTCTCTTCTCCTTCTATGTATCCCTCGAGGCTCTTTTTCAAACTCAAAAGGTATTTCTCCATTAGAGAGAGAAAGAGGGAGAGCTCGCTTTCGGAGAAGGATGCAAGTGCACTGTCCTCCCACTCTATGAGCTTTTTCACGCTTTTTTCGCAGAGCGCTGTTCCCTTCGGTGTGAGAGACGCCGACTTACTCTTTCTGTTGACGCTTTCTAGTGTGATTATCCCTTTCTCTTCGAGGTTACGCAGGGCTGAATTCACAGTCTGCTTCTGAAGTCCCGAGTATTGTACAATCTCCCTGAGCTCGGCACTCTTCCCGCTGTAGTAGATGATGTAGAGAATGTTGAGCGCGCTGTCCGTGAGCGAGAAGGAGAGCGATATCTTATGATATAACGCATCGGTCTCCCACGCGATGATGTTGTACCTCTTGAAGAGGGACGGGTTCTTTAATTTCATTGTATTTTTGTCCTTTATCGTACTAATTATGTATGATTTCATACTTTTTAGTCAACCCGTCAGAAAATTATTCTTTTAATTCACTATATAGAAAGCAGTTATTAAAAGCTTACCTCAAATGAACTGAAATTAATTGAATTAGAGCCTCTAAAATGAGATAATGAACAATGAATGTAATGCATTCCGGGCCTCAGGGGGATATGGGCGCTGAATAAATATTCCCGTTTATTAACCTTAACTCTGTATTGAGTCTGCTTTTGTGGGTAATAGGGAGGTGGGGGGACAAAGAGAAAAGCTGAAAATACCTCCAAGGGGGTATCGGCGGAGCTTTGACCTTTTTCCCTCATGGACCTGAAGAAAATAGAAAGGATGGAGTAGATGAAGAGAGGGAAGAAGGGCTACACGAAGTGGCTCCTTGTCTTTTACGATGTAATCATATTCCTGGCTCTGGACGCCTTCCTCCTTGCTATGTACGGCGGAAACGACAAGCCCACCATGGTGGGACTTTTAGAGCACTCCGCGCTCTCCATGGTATGTGTCATCGGAATGAGGTTCCTCTTCGGTGCATACAGAGAGATCCTCCGCTTCGGCGGTGTCGAGAGCTACATAAGAATAATGCTCAGCGATGCTGTCGGTTTTGTTCTCTACTATACAATCGGACGCCTCACCCCGATTCATCAGATAACATTCGTCAAGATGCTTGCTCTTGTCACGATGAACCTTCTTGCAGCATTGTGTATGAGAATGGTTTACCGCTATGCATTCAAGACGGCACCATCAGATTCTTTCCTCGGGAGGATTTCCTCATTCTTTCTGAAGATCTTCGCTCATATGGAGCCCAAGACTACTTCCGAGAACAGAGGAACCAAGGTTGCAATCTTCGGAGCGGGCTCTCTCGGCTATTCGTTATACGAAGATATCTATGTAAATAAGCAGTACCCTTATGAGGTGAGATGCTTCATTGACGAGGACAAGACAAAGAGCGGAAGAAACATAGGCTCAGTCAAAGTTCTCTCTTGGGATGAAGCGACAGTCGAGTCTCTCATAAGGGATTACTCCATCCAGGAAGTCTTTGTTGCCGTAAGTCAGCTCTCGAGCGATAAGCTCCGTCTCATTTACGAGCGCTATACTCCGTCAGGAATCAAGGTAAAGACTTATGATGTACTGAGCAACATAAGCGACGTAAACTCCAGGGCGAGGCTTCAGGATATCGAGATCGAGGATCTTTTATTCCGTAAGCCCATCGTAATGGAGAACGAGAAGGTTAAAGCCTACTACAACAACAAGGTTGTTCTCATAACGGGAGGCGGCGGTTCGATCGGAAGCGAACTCTCGCGTCAGATAGCGTCCTTCGCTCCTTCCTCGTTGATTGTTCTCGATATCTACGAAAACAGCGCGTATGAACTTCAGCAGGAACTCAAGATGCGCTACGGCACATCTCTTGATTTCCATGTCGAGATATGCTCGATAACGAATAAGACGGCCCTCAGGCGTGTATTCGAGAAATACAGGCCCGAGATCATAATCAATGCCGCGGCACATAAACATGTTCCACTCATGGAGAATAATCCCCAGGAAGCTGTAGAGAACAATGTATTCGGATGCAGAAATCTCATAGAGCTTACAGAGGAGTACGGCGTCGGAAGATTCATGATGGTCTCGACTGACAAGGCTGTGAACCCCACCAATGTGATGGGTGCGACGAAGAGAATATGTGAGATGCTTGTACTTTCGGCGTCTCTCTACGGCAAAGCCGTTTATTCGTGTACCCGTTTCGGTAATGTCCTGGGATCTGCAGGCTCCGTCATTCCGCTTTTCAAGAAGCAGATAGCGGCGGGAGGTCCCGTCACCATAACCGATAAGCGTATAACACGCTACTTCATGACAATCCCCGAGGCAAGCCAGCTTGTTCTCCAGAGCGGTGCAATGGCACATAACGGAGAACTCTTCGTCCTCGATATGGGACAGCCCGTCAAGATAATGGATCTCGCCGCCAATATGATAAGACTCAGCGGTGCGAGAAACATCGAGATAGTAGAGACAGGGCTCCGTCCCGGTGAGAAGTTATATGAAGAGCTTCTCATAAAGGGTGAAGCGATGAAGAAGACAGACAACAACCTCATCTTCATCGAGAAGGATGAACCCCTCACCAAAGAAAAGATAGACGAGAAGATGTCGACTCTCGAAAGAATCGTCAACTCCAGTCTCACCCCCGACGAGGTAAGGGCCCTCCTTAGAGAGGTGGTTCCCACATATAAAGAACCGGATGCTGTCAACAACAGCGTCGGTAAGTAATAATCAAAACACACAGAAATTGCAGATGCAGAATAAATCAGCATTAGATAAGGCCAAGACCGGCATAAAGATCGGTTTGTTCAATGGAGAGAAGTATATAGCTGACGGCTGTGACTTTGACGAGGATAATGACGAGATAGCAATAATGTTCGGGATTTCTTCTCAAGAGACGATTGACTATGAGGAGTATGACGATGCTGTATCCGTTTATGACTTTAGCTGACAATACTGAAATCGTACATTCCGGCAGTTACATTGAAGAAGGGAAAGAAAAGGTCAGAGTCGAGATTGAGAAACCGGTAGAAGGAGGCTTTGCATCAGCAGAGTGCATACTTCCTCAATATTCCTGGAAAAACATAAATGGATTTGATGAGAAAGATATCCGGAGATTTGAAGAGCTTCTTGAATCGGTGTCACATATAATAATCAGACTTGCCAGAGAGGGAGGATTCAATAATGCCTCAGGTTTTTAAAATCGGGGGGTATATTGGGAAAAGTCATTACGCTTTGATAGTGTAAGTTTGTTTACTTTCTCTCATAAAGTAGAAGATATAAGGAAACAGTGCCGTGGATAAGATTGAGACAGCCAATTATATGGAGTGTGAACCCGATCTTCTCCATAAGAAGATTGCTCCTGACCCGATTCTCCAGATACTTCGCGAAGAAAAGGATGGAAAGATATCGGGCGGTCTCTACAATGAACTACAGGTCAGGATGACCTACAACTCCAACCGCATAGAGGGAGGAAGTCTAACAGAAGAGCAGACAAGACTGATTTTCGAAACGAACACAATCGAGTGCAGAGATGGAGTACTTGTTGATGACATTCTTGAAACAGTCCATCACTTCCGTGCAATCGATTATGTCATTGACATCGCTGAAGATGAATTAAGTGAGGAGATCATCAAACATCTTCATTATATACTGAAGCATGACACAAAGGATTCCACATTTGAATGGTTTGCTGTCGGTGAGTATAAGAAGATACCTAACATAGTCGGCGGTTATGAAACGACATCTCCGAAGGATGTTCCTACACAAATGAAGTCTATTTTGAGAGATTACAATTCAAAGAAGACCGTAACCATAAATGATGTAATAGCCTTTCATGCAGCGTTTGAACTTATACATCCATTCCAGGACGGAAACGGCAGAGTCGGACGCCTGATTGCTTTCAAGGAGTGCCTGAAAAACAACATTGTTCCTTTCATCATTGAGGACAGTAAAAAGTTCTTTTATTACCGGGGACTGTCAAAGTGGAAGGAAGAAAAAGGATGGCTCACCGATACCTGTCTTGATGCTCAGAATGGTGTAATTGAACTTTTGGATATGCTTCAAATAGCACATTGACCGGGATAAGAGAGAGCCAGTGGGAAGTCTATAGAATCAGATAGGCTGTAATAGAGAGTAGATGTGAGATCTTTCTCTTTTGTCTGTCGCGTATATTTGTAAACGACTATGGATACAGCATATCTATCAAGTAAGGGGCGGTATATAATCTTCTCAAGCCAGGGGCGTGTAATAAGATTCATGGGTCCGTATAATCTGGAGCGTATAGAAAGAGTTAAAGAGTGGGATAATGGATATCTTGTTGTTGATGTCAAATATGATAATCACCCGGAAGATATAGAGGATTACATAGATCTGGTTCCAATACTTGAGAGGTTGTACATAAATCCGGAAGAGTTTCTTAGCCGGATACAGAACGTAGAGGTAAGATATGCCTGAGAAAGAACCTTGGAGAATTGAAGGTTCCAATTAACAGGAGAAGAAAAATAGATGAGGTCATTTAATTGACTTCGATGAACTACAACGGATGTTCAGTGCTGTAAAGGATGAGCGGACATAATTATTTGTATGTTATCTGGAAAAATCCAAGGACTGAAAGAAAGTATATTGTAGGTAAACTTGGAAAAGAGGACGCCGGGTTTTCTTTTGAGTATTGTGATGAATACAAAGAAGCTTTAAATGACGGCTGGTATGGTTTTGTGTCCTTCCCTGAAGTCAGAAGATATGAAAACAAAACTTTGTTCCCAGCTTTTCAAAGCAGGCTGCCGGACATCAAGAGAAGGGACCTTCTTCAGATTTTAAAGAAATACGGTCTTGATTATTACGATGGGTATGAGCTTTTAAGAAAAAGTGGAGGAAGACTTCCTATTGATACTTATGAGTTCATAGATCCTTTTTCTGATGACGATAAGATAAGAGAAAGAACATTTTGTTTTTCATGATTTGTCTTTTTATAAGGGCATAGAAAGACTTTCTTTAAAAAAGGAAGCGGATTCAACTTCAATTAAGTGCTCAAGGTGATTGAGCAATTTGTCAAAGGGTTTGACTTCTTGGCTATTCGTGTTAGGTTATGATTAGAAGGTGATGACCTCCCCGGCGGTTTGTAGCGGGGTGTACGGGTAAACGTGGGATCATCGCTTTATTAAGAATCTGACTGTTCTCATTGAAGAGCTGTTGTAGTTTTAGGAATGAAGAAGAGAGATTTGATAGAGCTGTATTCTTTTATGGAAATTCCGTATCTTGATCAAAGTGAAGATGAACTTCTTTCAGATTTGAAGGTTTTAGATAGTCTTTGTTAGCTTTAGCCGTAAGGAGCAGAAGAGTATGAGTGAGAGTTTGAAATTACCCATAGGTATTGAAGATTTCAAGAAGCTTCGTCGTGAAGGCTTCTATTATGTCGATAAAACAGCTCTTATAGAACAACTCCTAGAAAACTGGGCTGAGGTTAATCTCTTCACAAGACCACGCCGCTTCGGTAAGACGCTCAATATGAGCATGCTCAAAGCATTCTTTGAAATCGGAGCAGATAAGAGTCTCTTTGACGGCCTCTATATAGCAGGAAAAGAAAAACTGTGTACCGAGTACATGGGTAAGTATCCTGTTATCTTCATTACTCTTAAACAGGTGGAGGGGTTGACCTTCGACGATGCAAAGAGAAAATTCATAAGAATTGTCGGAGAAGAGGCTGAAAGGCTGTCATTTCTCAAGGAGAGCGAAAAACTATCTTTGTCGGAAAAGAAAGAGTATGAAGCTTTGGTAGCAAAGAAGGATAATAGATTCTTGATTGATGGAGAAGAGTTTTCGTCATCATTAAAGGCTCTTTCCAAACTTTTATATAAGCATTATGGACAGAAAGCAATCATCTTGATAGATGAATATGATGTCCCTCTCGATAAGGCATTCCAGAATGGATACTATAGAGAAATGGTGTCTCTTATAAGGGATATGTTCGGCGCTGCTCTCAAGACAAATGAATATCTGCAGTTTGCAGTACTCACAGGTTGCCTACGTATTTCAAAAGAAAGTATATTTACGGGACTTAATAATTTTAGGGTTAATTCAATTGTCAATTTGAAGTTTGATGAAATGTTCGGCTTCACTGATGAAGAAGTTTCAGCAATGCTTGGCGCTTATGGACTTGAATTACATGTAAGGGAAGCCAAGGAGTGGTATGACGGATACCGTTTCGGGGATACCGACATATACTGTCCGTGGGATGTTGTCAACTATGTTTATGATGCAGAGGATGATCCCGATAAAGAGCCGGAGGACTATTGGATAAACTCAAGCGGCAATGCTCTTGTGAAGCGCTTTATCGACAAAGCCGATAAAACCACAAGAGATGAGATTGAAAGACTCATCAACGGTGAAGCGATCGAAAAGAATATAAGACTTGAATTGACCTACGATGAGATAGATTCTTCAATCGATAACCTATGGAGCGTTCTCTTCACCACAGGATATCTTACGCTCTCGGATAAGCCTAAAGATGGAGTATATAAACTCATTATCCCCAATAAAGAGGTAAGGGAAGTTTATATAACCCAGATAAGGGACTGGTTCAAGGAAACAATCGAACGCGACAAGAAAGGTCTTAAACCTCTCTGGAAGGCATTCAGGGAAGGTGATGCTTCAACAATTGAAGATATCCTCAACAGGATAATGATGAAGGCCATCAGTGTCTTTGATCCGAAAGGAGAAGAAAGGGAGAAGGAGAAATTCTATCATGCACTTCTCACGGGCATATTGATCGGAAACGGAGAGTGGAGCGTTAAATCGAATAAAGAGTCGGGGAACGGCTTTCCGGACATTCTTGTTGAAACCGATGATATTAATCAGGGACTTGTCATTGAAGTCAAGAGTGCCGGGAGTATAAGAGATCTCGATAAGATGAGTGAGACTGCCCTGTCTCAGATTCAAAAGATGCGGTATGACGAGCTTTTGAGAGAAGAAGGCCGTGAAGATATCATCCTATACGGCATAGCCTTCTATAAGAAGAGATGCCGTGTACTCTCTGAAAAGATGTAATCCATATAAAGCGGTGAGCTCCCTCTGTCTTGTCAGCGGGGTGTACGGGTAAACGTGGGATCATCGCTTTATTAAGAATCTGACTGTTC
>CAVHKW010000011.1:0-8548 GCA_963636745.1 uncultured Oscillospiraceae bacterium
CATCAAGAACGAATATATACTGGTAATAACCGTTATCAGCATAAGAATAATGATTATATTCAGCATAGAACATCGATTCTTCATCAATAAAAACCCTTATGCATTCAATATTTGTGACATTCTGGGGAACTTCAACAAGCAATATGTAAAATTTTGTCCAGTCTGCTTTAATAGACGTATTACCAGTAATCGTTATTGTATCTCCTGCATTAAGATAAGACGAATCGTCTCCGGCTATCCAGCCGTTAAAATAATATCCCCCTCTTGATATAGGCGACGGCAGAGTATAGCTATCTCCTTCTTTTACGGCGAGAGCGTCAACTATTGCGCCATTGTCGACTACGGCGACGGCATAATACACGGGATCTTGAATAGGCGTCTCAGTCCAGACGGCAGTTATCGTTGTGTCCGATGTAATCTTAAGAGATGTCCCTGATTTGTAGAGTGTATCAGAGTTCCCTACTCTCCATCCTTTGAAGCCATCCCCTGCTGGTGCAGAAGGAAGAGTATACACGGAGTCGGAAAGAACGATTTTGCTTTCCAAAAGCTCTCCCTTATTGAGGACAACTACAGAGCAGTTCACTTTTCCATCATCATTCCAACAGGCTGTGATCTCCGTATCTTCCGATATCTTAATTGATTCTCCGCTCTTTCTCAGTGTTGTGGAGTTATTTACTCTCCAGCCTTTGAAGCCGGTGCCGTTTGGAGAGGGAGGAAGAATATAGTCACTGTCCCTCAATATGACTTTGCTTTCTAACACATTACCTTTACTCAAGACTACAAGAGAGCAGTATTGAGGAGAGCTCTCTTCCCTCACGGCAGTGATCGTGGTATTGGAAGTTATTTTTATATTGCTTCCCGAAAATAAACAGCTTGAAGAATCCCCGACTTTCCATCCCTTAAATCCGTCTTCTTTTTTGGGAGTGGGGAGAGTATAGTAAGAGCCTTTTAGAACAGCTCTGCTCTCTATAACCTCCCCGTCATCAATCACAGCAACAGAGTAATATGTAAGTTTGCCTGTTATATCACACGAACAGAGACAGACAACAAGACAAATCGCAAGAAGCCATAGAATCTTCTTCATTGTATCCCCCTCCAATTATCTCTTTCGAATTATACTTTTCCCTGTCCTCTTTGTGGTCGCCTACGAGGCGATATAAATCAATTAAGAAAGAAGCATTAATAGATAGACGTAGCCGGACTATTTTCTAAATGGAATATGATAATTCTTTAGTTCATATGCTATTACATCAGAATCTCTCCAAAAGGCGGAGAAAAGAAGAAAGTATGAGTAGTGCATAAAAAAAAAGAGCACCCCTGAGGATGCCCCGATAGTTTGTCTTTCTCTTAGTTGTTGAGAACAAGGAGAGAGAAGACAAGTGTGAAGAGAGCGACAGTCTCGATGATACCGATGACGATAAAATACTTAGCTGTTCCTTTTCCTGTCTCTGCAAGAGCGTCTGCAGATGCTGCTGCGACCTGGCCCTGGAAGAGAGCCGAGATACCGATGACTGCGCCTGCGAATGCACCGATGAAGAGTGACAAGAGGCCGTATGCGAGTGTCGGAGTTGCGAGCTTAGCACTGATGAAGTTGCTGAGTAGAAATCCGTAGATTGTCTGAGTAAGAGGAGCGCCGGCAAAACCTACCATGATGAATGGATCAGGCTTTCCATTAATGTAACACTTCTTCCAACCGCCAACTGAAGCAAGAGATGCCCTTACTGCACCGAAACCAGAGCCGACTGCACTAAAGCAGAGAGCACATGCCATACCAATGTAAATCAAGAAACTGTAATCCATTTTTAACTCCTTTGAGTTTCTACTACTGTGTTGTCACCCTTCTTAGAGAAAGGTTCATATTTGTATCCGGACCATTCTACACCGACTTGTCCGGAGAATTCCATGATATTCAGTCTGACGCCGTGTACTATGACAGACAAAAATCCCATAACAAGGTTAACTCCATGTCCCAATATCAGAATCAAAATTCCGAAAGGAATAGTGAATCCGCTCATCAGCCCCTCCGCCATTCCGTTGAAGGACTGGGCGATAGCAAGGCTGGCAAGACCAACAGCAAAGAGACGAATGTAGCTCATCACGTTGGAGAAACATGAAATTGTATCGAGGAAGTTAGTAAAGAAGGAAGAAAGTGATTCCTTTATTCCCTCACCCATCGGTTTACCCGGCTCGCAGGAGGCGAATAAACAGACAAGCACGAATCCCGTGATGACCCCCACCGCTATCTTCTCAAGCGGAACGTCTGCATCGACTACAAGATAGAGCGACAAGAGATAGAGAAGAATTGTGTTCATCAGCCATCCGATATCGGAAAGAAGTGATATGTTCTTCTCCTTTATCTTGTCGAATATCGAGATGAGACGGGCCAGCGAGAGGTGTATAGCACCTATCGAGAAACAGAGGCTCATCATGTTGTTTTGAACAACAGTCTCATCCATGCCGAAGAGCAGCGGATAGTTCGCAAGTTCCGGAATAACGAAGAATTTCAAGAACGGAATCTTTACAAGAATCAACTCCGAGCCGAACCATGTTCCCGTCAAAGCACCCCATACTATCGTCGCTCCGCTGAATATGTAGATAAGAGCGTTCATATCGGAACACTTCTTACTCTTGATGTTGAGTGCAACAGCTCCCGCCAATAAGAGGAGTCCGTATCCGGCGTCTCCGAGGATCATCGCAAAGAAGAGCGACATAAAAAGAAGGAAATAAAGCGATATGTCCTTCTCTCTGTAGCCAGGAACAAGCCCGAGTGCATCATATAAAGGCTGCACGAACCTGATGAACCCCTTATGCTTCAAAAGCGTCGGAGGATTATCGTCGTCAGATGGGTTGTCGATGATATAGCCAAGAGTATTCTCCGAGCAATATGCCTTGAACTTCTCCTCATCTTCCGAGGGGATATAACCCGAGATATAACATATGCTCTCGTCACTCTCGACAGTAGCGTCGACACGCCTGAGGAGTATCTCGCTCTCGTTCTTCTCTATAACCTTTTTAAAAGCGTCTATATAGAGCGTACTCTCCTTATAGATTCTCTCGATCTCTTCAATTCTCTTTTCGTTGATAAGGTACTCGCTCTCGCTCTCTTTGAGGCTCTTTTCGGGAAGAACCACTCTCGAAAGAGCAACATCCGAAGGAAGTGAGGAGTTGATGAGTGCTATACACTCGCTCTTACCGCCGACTGCGACGGAGACAAACGAAACATCGTCTCTCGCCTTCAGCTTCTCCTTATCCTTCTTCGTACAATAATAGAGAGCAATATCGTACCCGGCATTTTTGAGAGAAGATATATCACCGGGATTGAAGTCACCGAGGTCCTTCACTCTCTCTATCTCGAAAGAGAGTGCCCTGTTCTTCTCCCTGAGGATATTCTCTTCACTTATCAGCTTCTCGAGTTCAATAGAGAGAGCTTCGACATCATCTAACTTCTTATCGGTCTTTCCATCTTTTTCAAGATAACCCGAAATGAACGAAAGAAGTTTATTGTATCTTACATTGTCCTCTTCGAGCTTCTCGGCCGAGAGAGCCTTGTTGACGATGTTATCGACATGAACAAGTCCGAAGTCCCTGAGAGAGGAGACAACAGCGCTCTTTTTCTTTGAAGGCGCCAGAATAGTTACTTTTTTCATTGGAACAATCATTCAGCTAACCCTCACCATTTTCTTCTTTGCTATCTTACCTCTCACAACGGCACTCGTCATCTGATCCTGGAGGTATATACCGATTACCCTGATATTCTCCTTCGCCTCAGGAATCTTGACCTTCTCAAAGAGGTTCACTCTCTGCGTCGTTGTTCTGAGCTCTGCGTCAAGAAGTCTTATTCTCTCCTCGAGAACAGCTATTATCGCATCATACTTGGCAATGTCCCTGAGTGTTACGAGCGCGCTGTCAACCCACAAGGGGTACTCTCTCAAGTCATATGAAATATCACAAAACTCAAGGGAGTTGAAGACAGGAACCACAACACCTGCGACATTACCCTTTGTTATATTTATCTCCTTAATGGAAATAAGATTACTAATGGAATGAGTAGAATCGAACTCGCTG
This sequence comes from uncultured Oscillospiraceae bacterium, assembly GCA_963636745.1. Classification (GTDB taxonomy): domain Bacteria; phylum Spirochaetota; class Spirochaetia; order Sphaerochaetales; family Sphaerochaetaceae; genus Ornithospirochaeta. The sequence continues at coordinate 4,066 of CAVHKW010000011.1, forward strand.
TTTCCGCCGTAGACCGCAATCCAGTCGTCTATAGACCTGACATGCTTCCTCTGCTCTTCTCTTATCTCCTCTATCTCCTTCTCGGACTGCCGGATGACAACCTGGAGCTGCTGCTTTTTCAGCTGCAGTGTCGGGAGGTAGCGGTTAAATTGTTTGAGCGAGTCTTTCTGTTTCTTCTGCTCATTCTTCGTCAGTTTAATTTTAGCCATTTCAACCCTTACTTATTCGGCCAGTACTTATTGATCAAGTCTGATTTGAGAGGAGTCTCCTCCTTCTCGAAACACTCGCCGAGTATCTGCCATCCAGTATCAAGCGCCTCTTCAAGAGGAATATTGACAGACAAATCCATAAGCTTCGATTCAAAAAGAGCACCGTATTTCAACAACTTCTCATCCCAGTCGCTCATCATGAATCCCATGCTCTTCTTCTCAAGAGAATCCTTGTATTGAGCATAGAGTTTGATCATGGCGTCCATAAGAGCTCTGTGGTCGTCACGTGTCCTGTTGTTGACGTTCTGCTTGAGACGCGAGAGCGATCCGAAAGGTTCGATCCTACCGCCCTTAAGATAATACTGGCCTTCCGTGATGTAACCTGTGTTATCGGGGATAGGATGGGTGACATCGTCTCCGGGCATTGTTGTAACACCGAGAATCGTAAGCGACCCCGCGCCTTCGAAGTCGACGGCCTTCTCATAGCGTGATGCAAGCTGTGAGTAGAGGTCTCCCGGGTATCCTCTGTTTGAAGGTACCTGGTCCATTGTGATTGCCATTTCCTTGAGAGAATCGGCGAAGTTCGTCATATCCGTCAGAAGGACGAGAACCTTCTTTCCCTGAAGAGCAAACTGCTCAGCAACTGCAAGAGAGAGATCCGGAACAAGTGTACACTCGACTGTCGGGTCGGATGCCGTATGAACGAACATTACGGTACGTGTCAAAGCACCGCTCTCCTCGAGAGTATCCTTGAAGTAGAGATAGTCGTCATACTTGAGTCCCATACCGCCGAGAACTATGATATCGACCTCGGCCTGCATTGCTATGCGGGCAAGGAGCTGGTTATAAGGCTCGCCTGATACGGAGAAGATAGGAAGCTTCTGCGACTCGACAAGAGTGTTGAAGACGTCTATCATCGGGATACCCGTTCTGATCATGTTTCTCGGAATTATACGTTTTGCCGGGTTGACGGAGGGTCCAGCTATCTTGACCATGTTCTCATCAAGCTCCGGGCCGTTGTCCCTGGGCTTACCCGCGCCGTCGAAGACACGTCCGAGAAGATTATCGGAGAAAGAGACTCTCATGGGATAACCGAGAAATCTTACCTCTGCGTCTGTCGATATACCCGACGCCCCGCTGAATACCTGGAGAGATACAAGATCTCCATCAAGTTTGATTACGTTGGCGTAGCTCATGCCGTTGGCTGTCGTAACTTCCGCCAGGTCTCCGTTCTTGACCCCGTCGGCCTTCACCGTAATAACGTTACCGACAATGGATTCTATCTTTTTATATACCTTCTGCATCTCTTACCTCACTCTACCTGAGAAGAAGGCTCTGATCTCCTTCTCTCTTTCCTGGTACTCACTGCTCTCTTCCCTTGTTCCGTTCCAGTCAAGGAAGCGCTGTCTCAATTGAGCGAAGAACTGACGTGCTTCCTTCTTGTCGGCGAGATCGAGATCTGCATTGAGGATCTCCAAGAGGAGCGAGAAGACGTGTCTCTGTCTCTCGACTGATACCGTTGCATCGACTGCATCAAATGAGTTCTGCTGATAGTAGCATGAGTCTACGAATTCACCCTTCTGGTAGATGATGTAATCGTCAAGAGTTGTTCCCTCCTCACCTACTACCTTCATCATCTGGTTGACTTCGCTTCCTCTTCTTACAAATGAATAAGCGAATGCAACATCCTTCTTGTCGATGATTCCTTCATACTTCGACCACGAATCAAGAGGGTCGATTGCAGGATACTTACGTGCGTCGCTTCTCTCTCTGCTGAGACCGTGGAATGCACCGACAACCTTCAGCGTTGCCTGTGTTACAGGTTCCTCGAAGTTTCCGCCTGCCGGAGAAACAGTTCCGCCGATGGTAACCGAGCCGAAGGAACCGTCTCTCAGACGTACCTTACCCGCTCTTTCGTAGAACTCGGCAATACGGCTCTCCAGATATGCCGGGAATGCTTCGTCTCCCGGTATTTCCTCAAGTCTTCCGCTCATCTCTCTCATTGCCTGAGCCCAGCGTGATGTACTGTCGGCAAGAAGAAGAACATCAAGTCCCATGTTTCTGTAGTACTCCGCCATTGTGACTGCCGTATAAACAGATGCCTCTCTCGCAGCAACAGGCATACTCGATGTGTTACATACGATGATTGTTCTCTCCATGAGAGACCTTCCCGTTCTCGGGTCTATGAGTTCAGGGAATTCCTTAAGTGTTTCAACGACCTCTCCGGCACGCTCACCGCAGGCAGCGATAATTACTATGTCAACATCGGCGTTCTTACTTGTAAGATGCTGCAGCACAGTCTTACCAGCACCGAAAGGTCCCGGGATACAATACGTACCGCCCTTGGCAACAGGAAGGAATGTGTCGATAAGTCTGATCTTCGTTACCATCGGTTCATCGGGCTTCACCCTTTCGCTGTAGCACTTGATAGGAACCTTGACAGGCTGCGTGATGATCATTGAGAGATCCTTTGTTTCACCCTTTGAGTTCCTGATTGTACAGATAGTGTCTCTCGCCTTGTATCTTCCGCTCTCTACTATTGACTCGATCTTCCACTCTCCGATGAGTGTGAAAGGAACCATTATGCGGTGAGTGAAGAGAAGTTCCTGAACAGTTGCGAAGGAGTCACCGGCATAGAGTATGTCGCCCTTTTTCTTTGTGACGGTGAGATCCCATTCCTTATTCTCGATAGCATCGAGATATACTCCTCTTTCGAGGAAGAAGCCGCACTTCTCGGCAAGCTTGGGAAGAGGATTCTGTAATCCATCATAGACCTGTGTCAAAAGCCCGGGTCCGAGCTCGACAGACAACATCTCATCTGTAAAATCGACTTTGTCACCGACTTTGACGCCCGTAGTGTCTTCATAAACCTGAAGATCGGCAACTGATCCTACAACTCTTATGACCTCTCCCTTGAGGCTTTCGGAGCCGACTCTGATAAAGCCGATTTCATTCTTGATGACAGTCTCGTCAAATAAGACTTTAACCAGGTTGCTGTTAACGCCAACAACATGGCCCGTTTTATTACTCATAGGTTACTCCTTAAGGAAATATCTTTTCTAATATCTGTATAAAGCATTTCGAAAGTCTCGCGTCCCTTCTCCTCGGAAAATGAACCGGCTCTTTCCTTTATCTGAAGAAGAAGTGCATAAATGATCAATGCATCGAGCGAGAAAAGTGAATCCGTCTTATGATTCGAAAGAAAATCGAAATACTTCTTGAGTATGGCTTTCTCAGCGTCCAGCGGGTTGGAGGATGAAACTATCTCATGTGCCATCTTCTCGACTTCATCATTCCTCTCACACCTTATTTTATACTTTGGATCATCGAGAGAGAGTTTCTTCGCCCTCTCCTGAGTAATATACTCGTTGAGAGTATAATTGAAATCATCCCAGTCTTTGATTATTCTGTTGCTCTCCTTCTCCTTATCATGAGTGAAGGTCGCCTTGGAGAGTGTAAGATAGTCCTTCTTACTCAGCTGCTCCCCGGCCAGCTCCATGAATCTCTTATAGGTAATAGGAGAATCTTTATCCATGGCCAGATAAGGAAGAGACGCAACGAAATAGATATACTCAGCCACCGTCTTCTCCTTAGATTATGTCTCTGACTGCCGATGACAGGTAAGGATAGAGAAGCTTTGTTACTTCTTCATCAGAGAGGTCGACATAAGCCCTGCCGTCCTTGTCCATTACCTTGAAGCCGCCGTTGAATTGTGTGGAGAATGCAAATTCGACTCCGTTTTCGAGAGAAGATTTAATCTCTTTCACAAGGCCTGATGTAAGTGCCTTCTTCTTGTCTTCGGGAAGGACTACGACTGTGTCGGAATTGAACTCCGCCTTGATGACGGAAACGATGAGTTCTTTAAGAACGCTCTCGTCGAATGAGGACGACACCTTCTCGTCGAGGATATCCTGGAAACGTTTCTCGACATCCTTCTTGAATGAAAGAGAGAGGTCACGGGATGCCATCTTCAGGGCTTCTGTATTTCTCTCCATCTCCTTCTTGAGTTCCTTCTCTCCATCCCGGAGCATTCTGTCGCGCTCACTCTTTGCATCGCTCAATATCTTTTCAGCCTTCTTCTCGGCTTCTTCGATTATTCTCTTACTTTCGTTCGTAGCACTTTCAATTCCATCTTTCTTGATAGAATTAATTAAATCCTGAATCTGCTGTTCCATTAAAAAAACCTCTCCTTATTATTTTAATATCGGAAAAATTAAAAAGAAATAAAAAAAATTAAAAATATTAATTCAAAAAGTAAAATTCCGATAACTTTT
>CAVHKW010000011.1:8558-24436 GCA_963636745.1 uncultured Oscillospiraceae bacterium
GTATCAAATATTTTTAACATTTCATAAGCGCTGTACACTTTTTCCTTCAAAAGAGTAGAATAAAACTATGGCAATCCCGAAAGAATTTCTCACAAATGACAAGATCAAAGCGGTGTGTATTATAAGAAATCTGAAAAACGAGAATGTTTATTTATATAAAACCGATGACGCAGTCGCATCATACTCCTCCGAGCGCTTCAAGCTCGATCTGGGAATGCACCCATGCACCTCTCTCCAGAAGGAATATACCTCTCTCGGCCTCGAACTCTTCACAATCGAAATAGATAAGACGTCAGATAAAGACGATGACCTCGAGGCCCTTCTTGAGGAAAGAAAGAGCTTCCACCGTGAAAAAGGCGTGAAGCTCTATAATGACTGATTTTATCTATTCTTCTTTCTGTCGTTTTCTATAAGTGCCTTGAGACCTTCGATTGTAACTCTGATGACGCCGTCGGTGTCGTGGAGTTTGGGGTTATCGAGTCCGAGTTTCTCCCTCTCCTGGTTCCCGACAACAAAGAATGCGCTGCCGCATCTTGCGCCGAGGTAGGATGCAACTGTGAAGAGCGCAGCACTCTCCATTTCAGAGGCAAGTACTCCCAGTCTCTTCCACGCCTCCCATTTATTCTCGAGCTCCCAGCTGACGGGCATAGTCTCGGGATTATGCTGACCGTAGAAGCTGTCCTTGCACTGCACTATCCCTATATGATACTTTGCGTTGAGTCTTTCAGCACCCTCTTTGAGAGCCTCGACTATCTCGTAATGAGCACATGCCGGAAACTCGATCGGAGCGTACTCCCTGCTTGTTCCCTCGTTTCTTACAGCGCCCGTTGCAATGACGCAGTCTCCTCCCATAACAGGAAGTGCTATTCCTCCGCATGTACCCATTCTTATGAATGTGTCGGCCCCGCATTTATAGAGCTCTTCCATAGCGATCGATGCGCTCGGTCCCCCGATTCCCGTACTTGTTACACTTACCTTCTCCCCCAGGAGGTATCCAGTGTATGTAACAAACTCCCTGTAATCCGATACAAAGACAGCATCATCAAGGTATTTTGCTATCTTTTCGACACGCTTGGGGTCTCCCGGGAGGATGACATATCGTCCTACATCTCCCTTCTTTATCCTCAGATGATATTGTATTCCTGTTCCATTCATGTAATCAGACATTTATAACTCCTTTAGAAAAGAACATTATAATGCAAAACAGCGAAAATTTGTAAAATAAATTTCCATTTCTATTTCATCTCATACCATCGATAAGTATACTCCTTACCTATGAAAAGCACCTCGTCATCATTGATTCTACTACTTACAAGCTTCATATGGGGAATGGCATTCGTATCCCAGAGTCAGGCTTCAGGATACCTCGGTGCCCTCGGCTACAACGGAAGCAGAATGCTCCTGGGGTTTCTCACTCTTCTCCCTTTTATTATTACCTCTTTGAGAAAGAAAGATAGAAAAGACATTCTTCCGCTCCTAAGAGATGGGCTTATCGCGGGAATTCTTCTCTCCCTTGCGTCCTTCTTCCAGCAGAAGGGAATCGAGAGCACAACGGCGGGGAAAGCCGGTTTCATCACTTCTCTCTACATCCTCATCGTTCCCGTAATATCGCTCTTTATGGGTAAGAAGATATCGAAGAAAATATGGCTATGCGTTCTGACGGGTCTCATCGGGGCTTACCTCCTCTCCTCGGGAGGTGAGAGCGCTCTCAACAAAGGAGACGGCCTTGTCTTTATATCGGCATTTCTCTTTTCGTTCCACGTGCTCTTCATCGACAAAGTCGGAAAGAATTACAACTCGATAGAGCTCTCGGCTTTTCAATTCCTCTTTGCAGGAGCTTTGGCTTTCACACTCTCGCTCTTCTTTGAAACTAATACAACAGCTGACTACAAAGCCGCCCTTATTCCCGTCCTCTACGGAGGCATATTCTCATGCGGCATCGCCTATACACTTCAGATTGTCGGACAGAAATATACGGAGGCGACAAAGGCCACGTTGATTCTTTCTCTCGAGAGTGTCTTCTCGCTCCTGGGGGGAGTTGTAATATTGAAAGAGAGAATGAACACAACTGAGATTATCGGCTCTGTCATACTCTTTCTCTCCGTAGTTGCGGCAGAGCTCAGTGAAAGCTCTAATCACAAAGGGTGACGTAGGTCTTACCCATTCCTCCGTCCTCCGGAAGTGCAAAACCGTAGTCTTTGACATACCTGTTTCTTTTGAGATAGAGATGAACACCCTTCTGTAGTATTCCGTCACCGTATCCGTGGATGATGGAGAATGATTTGAGCCCTTCAAGAAGGCATGCCTCTATCTCATCGTCGAGGGATCGCTCAGTCTCGGAGAGTGTCATTCCCCTTACATCAAGTACATACTTCGCTTTCTTTACATTGGACGAGAAGTAGGAAACACCTGCTTTTGCCTCCTCGGGTTCTGCATTGACAAGGTCCTTCTTCTTAACTGTCATCCTCAGGCCGTTATCAAAAAGTACAACGATGCTCTTATCGTCTTTAAGAGAGACAACCTTCCCTCTAATCCTGTCGCGGCCGTAGAGGACATCGTCTCCGGGGGAGAAGAGAGCGTCGGGATTTCCGACATCGATCCTCTCCTCCCTTTCCTCTATATCCTTATTAACCTTCTCCTCTTTTTCCTCTATCCGCTTTATATATGCCTTTACGCTCTTTGTCTTCTCGCTTGTAAGCTCCCCCGTCTTTACCATCCTTACAAGATTCTCAAGTTCCTTACGGCTCTCTTTAATAAAGCGTGAAAGATCTTTCGAGCCGTCCTTCTCGACAGAGAGGAGTAAACTCTCGAGTCTCTTTTCCTTCTCTTCGATCCTCTTCATCTCGTCTTCTCCCGCCCTTCTTGTTCTTTCAGCCTCGCTGATCTTTCTGTCGAGAGTCCTCGATTTCGATAAAAGGGAGGTTATGATTTTCGAGACATCGGCGCTTTTATCCTCGATGCTGGACGATGCATCCTGAATAATTTCCATTGGAACTCCCGCACGCCGCGCAGAGTTCAGGGCATGGCTCTCTCCCGGGATTCCCTCGAGTACACGATAAGTCGGAGATGATGTCTTTTCGTCGAATTCCATGCTTGCATTCATCATATTCTCTTCTGCATAGGCATAGCTCTTGATACTTCCGTAGTGGGATGTGACGATTGTAAGAAACGAACGCGAAGAGAGATATTTCAAAATAGAGAGTGCAAGGGCGGAACCCTCCGCGGGATCCGTAGAAGATCCCAGTTCATCAAGAATAACAAGAGAGTTCTTACTCGAGTGTTTTGTTATGTATGCGATATTCGCCATATGGGAGGAGAATGTCGACTCCTCGTTCTCTATGCTCTGTCCATCTCCTATGTCGGTAAGGACCGAGTCGAAATAAGGAAGGTGCGAAAGTCCCGATGCCGGGATATATGTCGAAATTTGATTGAGTAGCGAGCACAGAGCGATTGTTTTCATCGTCACGCTCTTTCCCCCGCAGTTAGCCCCGGAGAGTACAAGCGACCTTATATTGGATGGTATATGGATGGAGATCGGAACGGCCTTGTCCCCGAGGAGCGGATGAGATGCATCAACAAGAAGAACATCATCGCTCTTCTCTATGTGGGAGCATCTGTTCTTTATAGACCACACGGCAAATGAATAATGAAAGCTGAAAAGCTTTACATAATCAGTCATCTTCTCAAGATATCCTGATATACTTCTCACGCTTTCACTCAAGTCATGAAGGATCTTCTTTATCTCCTTCTTTATCTCCTCTTCGGCAAGTACTACCTTGTTGTTCAAATCGACAAGTTGAAAAGGCTCTACAAAGGTGGTATTACCCGACGCGCTCTCTCCCGATATGTAGTACTCTCCCCCTTTCTTATCCTTTGAAAAGATAGGAATTACTACTCTTTCGTTACGGTAGACGGGGTTCTCGTTCTGGACGATAGTGCGGTTATCTGCAATGAATGAAAGAGAGAAGCGGTATCTTTCACTCTTTCTCTCGTCTCTTTTCCTGATTAAAGGAAGAAGCCTGGGATGGAGGGGATTCAGCGTTCCCTCATAGTCGAGGGAGGAGAGAATATCGTCCTCGATTTTCTTTATATCGGGGATGATCTCATCCTCCTTACCTTCAAACTTCAAAAGAACAGACAGGGAATGGAGAAAGTCCCCCGCCCTGTATATATCCTTCCCGTCGAGATCGAGATGTGTATCCTGAATAAAGCCAAATATGTCTTTCAAACTCGGAAAAGGAAGAAGAGGATTCTCCCCGCCGTTGAGCTTTGCCCTGAGAGAGTCTATCTTCTCGTAGCGTTTTTTCAATATCTCCACGTCACTCGTCACACGCTCGGGTGAAATATACTCCGCACCTTCCGGGGATAGTGAATATTTCCTAACATCAGAGAGGACGATGTCGAGCTCGGTATCTTTAACTGTACGCTCTCTCATTTTCCTCTCCTTAGGTATTTCGGTCTTATAAGAGCAACGCTTTCGAGAGTCTTGAGATAGCTCAGGTATCTGTCTTCATTTATCTCACCGCGCTCTATTTTTTCAGGAATTACACATCCCGTCTCCCCTCTATGCATGCAGTCGGGATAGAGGCATCCCGGAGAAGAGAACTCGATAAAAGAGGACCTTATCTCCCTCTCGTCTTCAAGAGGTACCTGTATCTCTCTCACACCGGGTGTATCGATAATATTATAGTCATCCCCGAAGAGTAGAACGGAGTGGTTTGTCGTGTGTCGTCCCCTGTTGTATTTGGCGTTGAGGTCGTTTGTTCTTTCCTTTGTGCCGAGGAGAGTATTGATCAATGTCGATTTCCCGACTCCGCTCTGCCCCACGAATGCCGCAGTCTTTCCTTTGAGTTTCTCCTTCAATAGATCAATCTGGTCCCCCGTCACAGACGATACCGCAAGTGCATCATAACCGAGCTTTTTATAGAGTTCGTACCGCTCCATCTCGCCGTCAGTCAAAGAGTAGTCTGATTTATTGAGTATAAGAAGTATTTCGCTGTTGAAGGAGCATGCAATGGCCCTGTCAATGAAGCGGGGTCTGAACGGAGGAGAGAGAACCGAGAATACTATTGCGGTAATGTCCTGATTGGCACATATCGTCTGATTGGCCTCCTCCTTGAAGTTGTAACGGACGAACTTCGACCTCCGGTCATAGACTGATAGAACAAGAGCCTCATTATCGCTGTAGGGCTCACCCTCTACATAGTCACCCGCTGCAATCGGATTGTACTCTCCTTCGCTTGTCCTGAGCTTTTTTCCTTTTATTCGGAGAGTATAGAGTCGTCCGTCGTCGGAAAGAGCTGTATAAATATTGTTAATACCTTTAATTATCCGGAATCTCATTCTCTTTAAGTCCCTCTTTTTCGAGAATATCGACAAAGCGTGAAGGTATCTCAGCTCTGAAAACCATTCTTTTCCCCGTTACGGGATGAGTTATGACAATACGCTCTGCGTGGAGCATAAGAGTCGCATCCTTATATTTTTTATCTTCCCTTGAGTAGATCGGATCTCCAAGAACAGGGTGCCCGATGGATGAAAGATGAACTCTTATCTGGTGGGTACGCCCAGTATAGAGACGAAGACGCAGAAAAGCGTAACTCCCGTTCTGGCTTAGGACGCGGTACTTCGTAAGTGCGTCCTTTCCTTCGCTTTTGTTATCTGTAACGGTGTATTTCTTCCTGTTCTCTCGGTCTCTGACTATTCTCTTATCGATATAACCTTCACTTGACGGGAAGAAACCCTTTGCAATTGCAATGTAGTATTTCTCGTTTGTGTGCTCGCTGAATTCCCGGCTCAATGCTACGTGGGCATCCCTCGTCTTTGCTATGACCATGACGCCCGATGTGTCCTTGTCGAGGCGGTGGACAATGCCGGGTCTGAGGTCTTCTCCGTCCTCAAGTGTCAAGAAGTCCTCACCGTACCTCGAAAGGAGTGCATTTACGAGCGTTCCCGAATAATTACCGCTTCCCGGGTGGACAACAAGGCCCTGTTCCTTGTTGATTACGAGGATATCATCATCTTCATATATTACATCAAGCGGGATATCTTCAGCCTCGAGCTCTGAAAAAACCTCTTCCGAGTAGGTGATATGAACACTGTCGCCTTCTTTCAATTTCGAAGACTTCTTACCCTTTACGTTATTGATTAATATTTCAACATCATCAAGAGAAAACACGCTCCGCGGTATATTCAAAGCGTCGGAAGCTGTCTTATCAACACGTCCGTGGTGGGATGCAACAAAGGAATATTCGTGACACTTTTTCACTGCTCTATTCTTCCTATCACCCAGTCGAGTGTTGCGACAAAGAGAGAGAGCCCGGATGCAACGGAGAGAGTGAGAAGTGCATTCTGCTCCGTCGTACCGGATGATGATACAACCCCGAGGCTCCTTAAACTTGTCAAAGCGAGCCCAGCAATGGGGATTGTAAAGACGTAGGAGCCGAAGAAGAGCGACTCGGCCCTTCTTATCTCATTAGTCCAGATGGGGAACTCCTCTTCCGAGTATTCTTCATATTCATATTTTAAAGTCGAATGAGTCACCCTCTCGCTTGAAAGAGTCGAGAGCGAGAAAACAACGATCATGAAGATTATAAATACTCTTTTTCCCTTCATCCCCTCTCTCCGAATATGCTGCGTCCGATTCTAATCTCAGTCGAACCGCATTCAAGAGCCTCTCTCCAGTCACCGCTCATTCCCATTGAAAGAACAGAGAGCGGAAATAATCCGTTTATTTCATCAAAGAGCTCTTTCGTATACTCAAATGCCTTTATATTCTTCTCTCTGTCCCCGCCGAGCGGTCCCACAGTCATAAGCCCTAGAAGTCTGACATTCTTAAGCTCCCATGCTCTTTTCACGGCAGAAAAGAGAATCTCCTTATCTCTGAAACCCGACTTCTGCTCCTCATGAGAGGAATTAACTTCGAAAAGAATATCAATTGTCTTTCCGATCAATCCAGCTTCCCTGTCGATCTTTTCCAATAGCTCTATTGAGTCCACACTCTCTATTCTGTCGACAAGTCTCACGGCTTTCTTAACTTTGTTCTTCTGTAATTGCCCTATAAGAAATACCTTCATACCCTCGGGTCTTTGAATAGGGAATTTCTCTTCGATCTCCTGAACCCTGTTCTCCCCGAAGAGTCTCGCCCCGTCATTATATGCCGAGAGGACATCTTCATAAGGCTTTGTCTTCGATACGGCGAGAAGACACACAGTAGAACTTACCTTCCTTACCTCATTCAATACGGAAATATAATCAGACATTGCCGTTTCCCCTGTCAGAGTTGATTTTTCTGACCTTTTCCTTATATTCGCTTTTCACCTTCTTGAGGTTTTCCTTATATTCCTTGACAGCTTCCTTTCTCTCTTCAGCCCAGAGCTGGATCTTCTTCAACTGCTCACCTGCCTCCTCACGCTTTGAAGTAGCATTCGGGAAGGCCTTGAGAATACGGCCGAACTGGAGCGAATAACTGCTCTTTCTCTCTTCGCTCTCCCTCTCCATTCTCTCTCTGTATTCTTTCTGGAACTCCAGCTTTCCTTCCTTTGCATACTCCTTCGCTCTCGTCTCGATTTCTCTTGCCTTTGTGACGGCAGAGTTGATTGCCTTCTTGAAAGCACTCATCTTGATGACGCTCATCGTAAGGTCAATTGCAAAGAGGATTCTCAAAACATCGGCCAGGTAGTATTGAACCATGAAAGGTATTATGTTGATCAAAGAATCTATGTACGGCTGAACAAGATATACAAGCGAAATGCTCATAATCCCGAAGAGCGTGGAATTGAGTAGACACACCCTTCCGTTTATATTGCAGAAATGCTTTGAATAATCCCAGAGCTTAATGGAGAAGATCTTCTCAAGTCCCCATGACCCGATGTACTCAACAATACTTGTGAGTATCATACCGAGGATGAAGACAAGGATCGGATAAGCCTTCAAAGGAATAAGAAAGATGTTGACGATAAGACCTCCGCAGCCGTATATAGGGAGCCAGGGCCCGTACAGGAAGCCGCGGTTTACAAGCCTGCGCTGTCCGATTGAACAATATATAACTTCACATATATAGCCGATAAAAGCATAGATAACGAACGTTAGCGTATATTGAGTAAGAAATTCTGATTTCATGTTGAAAGGATACCCGTTTTATCATGAGATGTCGATAAGAGCAAAAAAAAATACCAGGCATTCCTGGCTATCTATGGAGGATACAAGGATTGAACTTGTGACATCCTGCTTGTAAGGCAGGCGCTCTCCCGCTGAGCTAATCCTCCAAAAAAAAATATTGCGGTCGAGAGAACTCGAATCTCCAAGCCCGTTAAAGCACTAGCACCTCAAGCTAGCGTGTCTACCAATTCCACCACGGCCGCAAGAACAACGATATATTAGAAACTTCACCCATTAGTGTCAACAGCTTTTTTTGAAGTTATCTGCCATTTTTTCATTAGGAACAATAGAAATTAAAAGTTGTTGACCAGAATTCTCTAAGGGATTGAGACGTTGTCATTAGATAATTTTCTTTTACGTCACTACCCAATCTTTGTAAAAAATATACGTAGATCAGCTTAGAAAGCTATGATCTCATCAATCGAGGACTCATCAATGGAAAGAGCTTCGCAGATTTGTCTCTGTGTCTTCGTTATGTCATAGCGCCTCTCATATTTACCGGAAGTTTGACCTAACTATTTCCAGGACACATACGAAGAATCAGTCATCTACTGCCTTGAGTCCCTCCGGGGCAATACCTTTCCCGAGAGACTCGGCGTACGTCTTACTTACAACAATTCTGCCGTCAAGAATACCTTCACGCGCCTTATCAACAGCATCTATTACCCCGCTCTTCAATTCCGGATTTGTCTTTGTATATCCAACGCCGCCGTTAGCCAGATTCCCGACAACCTCTCCGCCGATCCATCTGCCTTCATCGACCTTTCTAAGGGCATCAATGACAGAATTCTCCACAACCTTTATCATGGATGTCAGTACTGCTGATTTTCCATCAGCATATATACCCTCTTCATACTGGTCTGAATCAACTCCGACAGCCCATACGTTCTTTCCAGAGAGTCTCTCTTCCTTAGCTTCTTCAATAACACCAAGACCGCTTTCTCCGGCTGCTGTGAAGACAGCATAAACTCCCTGATCATACATTGATCTGGCCGCTCTTTTACCCGATGCCGCATCACCCCAGTCGTTTACATAGAATTCAATAATCTCTGCATCAGGTAATACAGACTTTATTCCCTCTATGTACCCGATTTCAAACTTTGTGATAGTTGCGCCCGCTACTCCCCCGACAAACCCGAACTTCGGATTTACGACGCCGTCAGCTTTGGCCATCTCTGCTGCAACAACACCGACAAGATAGGAACCCTGCTCTTCTTCATAAACGTACTCTATGAGATTATCACCCGGCGTCAAAGAGTTGACGTCGATAATAGCGAACTTCTTTCCGCTGTAGAGCGGTGCAACAGCCTCAAGAGCGTCAGCAAGAAGCGACTCAGTTACAATTATAAGATCCCAATCTCCCTCTGCAGTGTTCTTGAGAATGGAAACATAATCGTCCGATTTCCGAGTTTTAATATATTCATAAAGTGTTCCCCTGCCCTCTCCGTTGTCGCCGTAGAACTCAAGTATTCCACGCCATGCAGCAGAGTTAAACGACATGTCGTCGATTCCTGTCGAGTCAGTAATAAGAACAGCTTTGACCTTGTCGGACTGAGCTTCCTTCACCCCCCGGGCAGATAAAGACAAAGAAACCAAAAGAACAAGAATAACCGCTAAACCTTTTTTCATATCCCCTCCATATATGCCCGGCTGAATAACCCGACATCATATTTAAATTAAAATCTCCCCGCGAAGAGGAGATCTCAATTACATTTAAACGCTGAAATCGTTGTAGTCGATATTCGGGAAGAGTGCACTCTTCTTTTCGCTGTTGATGAGCCACTCTGTATTGACTGTGTTTCTGCACATCGAGGAGTGAACGACATTGAACGATGCAATGTGGCCGTAGAGCCTCTTCTTTGCGTAGCTCACACTCGTGTTGTTGTGAATGATGCTCGGCCAGTCCGATGCCTCGGCAAGAAGAAGCTCCCTCAGGGCCTGGTTGAGGAAACGGCGCTTGAGAGTTCCCTGGTTGGGGAATCTCTCCCTCAGTTCCTGCATTCTTTCGACAGCTTTCAAAAGGTGCGGATATATCTCGGCATTCGAGGAGTCAAGCCAGTTGTCGGAGCCTCCGTGTAGTCCCAGGCTCGATTCGTTGATTGCTATCCTGTCGTATTCGGCATCACTTCTGTTTATGAGATTCGACGGCACTTCAAGGGCATACTCATCCTTGTTCCTGTCGACTTCTCTCAAGAATTCTTCTATGAATTTGATTCCTTCGTACCAGCGGTGTCCGAAGAGCTCTGCATCAAAGGCAAGTGTAAAGAGATGATTCTTTATTCCGCAGGAATCAAGAAGAACACCCTTCTTTCTTATGTTGTAAAGGAAATTCTCGACGTGTAGCTTAACCTTCTCCTCAGCCTTCTCTATGCAATAGAAGTTCTTCTCGTCTCCTCTCTGTGTGATTGCATAATACTTGTAGCCCGTGAAGACTCTGAGGGAGGGTTCATGCATATACGGTCCGACATATTCCATCGGAAGATAGTACCCGATATCCCTATAGAACTCACGGTAGTCGATGTCGCAGGGGTATCCTGTCTTATCGGACCAGATGAGACTCGAGAGAGACCAGTCATCGGGGAATGCATATAACCCCGACGGGAGAAGAAGGGGCCTGTAGCCGCCGTAGAGAGACTTATCGGGACTTGTGATGACAGTCTGCGGAGCACACTGTATCCACTCGATTCCGTTCTTGAGTAGAAGCTCGTCGAGTCCCGGATAATATCCGGCCTCGGGAAGCCAGAAGCCTTTGACCTCTGTGCCGAAGATCTCCTTATGGGTCTTGAGTCCGACTGCTATCTGTGCGTTGACGGTGGATGGATAATCCTTGAAAAGCGGAAGATAGGCATGAGTTGCAGCGCTTGCAACAAGTTCGACAAGCCCGAGGGAATTGAACTTCTTGAAGCCGAGAAGGATGTTGCGGTTATAAGCTTCATAGACATTGAGATTGCGCTTCGTCTCTTCAAGATAGTGCTGTGCCATGACATGACACTCTCTGTCCTCTTTGAGCGTTCTCTTTACTTCCTTCTCACCCAGCTCTATGTGACGCTCCATGTACTCAACGAATCTCTCCTGGAGAGCAGGGTCTGTGAGCATTGTGATGAGTGTCGGAGAAAAACATATTGCGATACGGAAATCAACCTTGTCTTCAAGAAGAGTACTCAGCATCCTCAAAAGAGGAATATATGTCTCGTTGAGTGACTCATAGAGCCAGTCTTCCTCAAGAAACTTCTCATATTCAAGATGTCTTACATACGGCTGATGAGCATGAAGAATCAAAGAGATGGTATTCATTTGCAGTCTTCCTCTCTATATTTCCTGACTATTTCCCTGACTGTCGAATTCGATATTATCTCACCCGTCTTTGTTGTAAGAAGAGAGAGATATACTTTGAAAAGAGTATCGTTCATCTTCATCTCGTCCGGGTGTGCAAGCCAATAGGATGACGGAAGCTTAATAGTATTCGATTGAACAAGATAGTCCCTCTTTCCATCGGGAGTTTCGACGACAAGAGAAACAAAGCACTCCACGGCATCATGCGAGAACCCTATATTCCATGCTCTGTCGTCGCTATTTATCAAGATGTCGTATGTCTCTTTTTTGCCGTCTTTCGCTACCATTGTAACAACAAGAATCAAAGTACCCTTCTTATTCTCTATATTCTCCTCGTCAAGAGAAGAGACGGACCAGAAGACATATCCCCAGTCACAGTTCTTGTATAGAAAATGAATCGAAGTCTCCTGATACGACTCGGGAAGCTCCTCCGTTCCGGGAAGATCCTCAATGAATGATGAATGATTGGCGTTATCAGAAAAGCTCGAGACGTTCTTTATGTTGACGGTTCTGGCAATGTCTTCTTCCCCCGAATCCAGATTTGGATTTTCATCCTCATACTTCTCTGTCAGACTTTGTATGAGCTCGTCTCTATCCATATCTTCAAAGCCGTCTATCATTTCCTGCTGAGAAAGATTTCTCAATTCGGACGTAGATAATGACTCAAGATTTACAAGTAACATCGTTCTATTCTCTCCGCTATTACTTTAGTAAAAAAAGGCCGTTTAAGTCAACGAACTACTCTTTATTAAGGAGCTCTCTTGCGTGCTCAAGCGATATAGCGCTCGTGTCGCCGGAGAGGAGTCTTGCTATCTCCTTCTCTCTGTTCTCGCCCGTAACCTTTTCTATTCTCGAGATGGTTCTGTCATCCACTGTCTCCTTTTTTACAAGGAAATGGGTATCCGCCCTGCTTGCTATCTGAGGAAGGTGGGTTATGGTAATAACCTGGCTCTTTCTGCTGAGAGCCTTGAGTTCATCAGCAACAAATGACGCCACAACTCCTCCCAGTCCCGAATCAATCTCATCAAAGAGAAAAGTATCGACGGCGCCCAGTGAATCCGATTGAGCTTTGACGGCAAGCATTATGCGGCTGAGCTCTCCTCCCGATGCAATACTCTGAATCGGTGCCATCTTCTCACCCTTATTCGGGGCGATAAGATATTCAATATTGTCTTCTCCCGAGGACGAGAGTTCACCTTTACTCACTTCGATTTTGAAAGAGGCATTCTCCATGCCGAGCTTCTTGAGTGTCTTCTCGATTTTCTCTCCGAAAAGGAGTGCTCCCTCCTTCCGCTTCTTTGTAAGCTTGAGAGCCAGTTGACGGGTCTCTTTTTCGTACTTATCTTTGTCTTTTTTGAGTTCACCCAGGCTGTAGGTGCTGTCCGAGAGGAAATTGAGTTTCTCTCTGTATTCCTCTGCAGTCTTCAGGGCATTCTCAACGCTCTGTCCGTAGCGTCTCTTCACTCTCTGTATGACACTGAGTCTTCCGTTTATCTCTTCGATATCGCCCTCGCTGAAGGAGAGCGATGTAGAATAATGCGTAAGCGTCTCCAGTATATCATCAATTTCAATCGATGAACTCTCGAGTCTGGTATAAAGCGGCGTGAGACTCTCGTCTTTCCGCGATGCCTTTTCAAGGGAAGAGAGAGCGGAAGAGATCTTCGATGATGCATTCGATATATCCGACACCGTCCCTTCAATCGTCTCTTTCAGGAACTCGCTTGAAGAGAGTATTTTAAGTTTATCCTTAAGTTCCTCTTCCTCCCCTTCTTTCAGCGAGGCACTCTCTATCTCCTTGAGGCAGTATGACATGTAGTCCTCCTCTTCTCGGCTCTGAGCGAGAGTATTTTCCATGTCGGAAAGTTTCTCTTTTGCTTTTAAAAAGGAAGTGTAGCTTTTACGGTATTCATCAAGAAGACCGCCTGACGAAGAGAAGTCATCAAGAAGATTTCTCTGCACATCCTTTTTCATCAACGAGTGGTGTGCATGCTGGGACGAGAAATCGACAAGAAGTTCTCCTATCTCCTCGCCTTCCTTAATTGAAAGAGGGGTGCCGTTTATACTGTAGAGGTTCCTTCCTTCCGCCTTGATTACACGTCTTATGATCAGAGTGTTGTCGTCAAAGGAAATATCCCTCTCTTTGAGCCACTCTTTAACTTTTCCGCTCTCTGTATAGAAGACACCGCTTATCTCGGCTCTATCCTTTCCTTTACGAATGCATTCCCTGTCGCCTTTGGCTCCGAGGAGCAGCGAAAGCGCCCCCAGGATTATGGATTTACCCGATCCCGTCTCTCCCGTAATGGTATTAAGGCCTGACGAAAACTCCAGATCAAGATTATCGATAAGAACATAATTACTTACACTTAGTGACTCTATCATTATTCGACATCTCCCCCGACCAGTGAAGCTTCTCTCTGACAACTTCAGTGAAATTACGTTTAGCTGAATGAATAAGACTTATTGTCTTTCCATTCATCCTGCATATGACTTTATCACACTCTTCAAGTTCAAAATATATCTGACCGTCGACTGTAAGACAAATATTCGTCCTCTGGTTCTCCCTTACTTCGATTACTATCTTCTTGTTTCCCGTTACAAGAGGCCTGTTGGAGAGGGCGAAAGGACAGATTGGTGTTATTACAAGGGCCTTGAGATCACAGTCGAGGATTGGACCGCCGGATGCGAGCGAGTAGCCTGTAGAACCCGTGGGGGTTGCAACAATCATACCGTCGGAGCGGAAGTTCCCGGCAAATGTGTTGTCGATATCGAGAGCAAGAGAAACAACCTTTGCAATTCCGGAGGAACATACGACAGCCTCGTTGAGGGCACAGGACGAGAAGACCTTTCTGCCCTTTCTATAGACCGAGACATTAAGCATGAGCCTTTTTGAAATGTTCTTTCTGCTCTCAAGATAAAGATTGAAGGCATCCTTCCATTCGTCGAGTTCGATTTCCGTTATGTAGCCGAATGTGCCGAGGTTGATGGGAAGAAGAATGGCATTCGTGTTTATTGCAGAGCGTGCACAATAGAGCACCGTACCATCCCCTCCGAGAGGAATAACAAGATCTATATCCTTATCGAGAGCTGCGTTGCCCTTTGTCGATTCGATGAATATGACGGAGCACTCTATCCCGATACTCTCAAGATAAGCTTTTATCTCATTGGAAACAGCATGACTTTCCTTTTTAATTGCCGGGGTTATAATAACAGCTTTTTTAATATCATCACGCATGGCTACCTCAATATTCCTATCGCTTTCTGAATTGTCTGTATCTCAAGGTTGGAGAGAAACGGATAGAGAGGAAAGCTCACGGCACGTGTAAGATACGGAAAGGCAACAGGATACTTATCATAACACTCCTCGTACCTGCTTCCGACACTCTTCGAGAATGTCTTACGCACGCTTACCTGATACTTCTTCACCATTTCCATTACATCTACGGGCCTGTCCTGTGTAATGCAGCTGAAACCGTATCCGTTTGTCTGATAGTCTATGTCGCTCATCCCGACAACTTTGACTTTGTTCTTCCTTCTCGCTTCATCCATATAGACTTTATAAATCGAAGAGCGCCTTTCGATTATCTGCCCGAGCTTCTCAAGCTGCACGATTCCAAGTGATGCGTTCATATCGGGTAACTCGATGTATGGATTTATTTCCTTCTCCATTTTCCCGATGATTTCATCGTTGTTGCTCATCAAGATTGCGCCGCCTGCCGTTGATACGAGAGCATCCTCTTCACTCGAGGCTATTACAATGTTCCCGGTTTTCCCGCATTTTTCGCCTTTGAGAGTTGCACCGACAGACTGTGTCACATCTTCGATTACAGGAAGACCCAGTTCTTTAATTCTCTCTCCGTCATTCATTATATTCCCGAGAGGAAGAAAAAGAACTATTGCTTTTACACCCTTATCAAGGCCTTCTTTCACCTTCTCTGTGTCTATCATCAAGTCTGAATCAATATCTGTAATATAAGGCTTGACACCTATTCTTTTAAATGCATCAAGATAAATAAGAGGAGTAAAAACAGAGATGGCAACGCTGTCTCCGGCATCTAAGCCCAGGGCTTTCAAAGCGATGACGACGGCGTCGATATAAGAGCGGAGAGCAACTCCTCCCTTGAGGGAGAAATAAGAACAGAACGATTTAATATATGCTTTCTTCTTCTCTCCCGGACCTATCTTTTCATCGACCATCGTTTGAAGAACGGCATCCATATCTTTACGAAATAAAGCCGGTTTATAAAAAGGAATCTGCGCCATGGAAAAATTGTAGCATATAATTAAAAAGAAATAACCATAAAAAAACAGGCGACGACCTACTCTCCCGGAGACAGACTCCAGTACCATCGGCGAAGAAGCGTTTTACTTCCGTGTTCGGGATGGGAACG
>CAVHKW010000012.1:0-2005 GCA_963636745.1 uncultured Oscillospiraceae bacterium
GACCATAGAGAAGTGGAAATACCCGTTCCCATCCCGAACACGGAAGTAAAACGCTTCTTCGCCGATGGTACTGGAGTTCGTCTCCGGGAGAGTAGGTCGTCGCCAGCTTTTTTTTGTGCCTTTTTTTACTCCAATATTCTTTTTACAATGTATCTTTCGAGCCAGGATGGTGTTATACGCGTCAGGGACAGGAGGAAGTTGTTGTTTATCCTGTATGAAAAGCGGGGATTCTTCTTCTTGAGAATCTTCATTACCTTATCTGCTATTCTTTCTGGCTCCACCGCTTTCGTTTCGACGCTGTCCACAATCCTTTTGAAGCTTAGTGCATTTGTGTTGTATATCTTTGTGTTATTTACAAAAGAATCAAGCTCCCGGGTGGATACCCCTAGCATCTTTGTCCTGACGGCCCCCGGTCTCAATACAGATACCTTAATCCCCTTCATCTGGACTTCCATATATAGAGAGAAGGCGTAGTTATCGAGTGTGGATTTAGTTATTCCGTAGAGCCCGGTAAAAGGAAGAGGTTTCAGAGCGGCGAGTTCACTTGTTGTTATGACGATTCTCGATCCTTCTTTAAGCAGGGGGAAGAAGACCTTGTTCACGAGGTAGGGACCGAATACGTTGACGCGGAAAATCTTCTCATAGTCTTTCTCGTCTATTTCGATGAGAGAGTTAAGCATATATATGCCGCCGAAATGAACGATGGCATAAAGGGTGTCGGTTATCTTCTCGACTTCTTCATATGCTCTTTTTACACTCTCTGCGGAGGTGATATCACCCGCAATCGGGATTATGTTCTTCTCTCTGTATCCCTCCGGAATAGATATATCGAGGGCGAGGACGGTATATCCCTCTTTCCCCGCTCTTTCTATGAATGCTCTTCCCATGCCGCCGTAGGCACCCGTAACAAGGATATATTTCATCGTCAGTCGAGGTTATGCTTTCCTGTCACATTTTCAAGTGCTATACGGTAAACGTCGCACTTCGAGAGTCCCTTACATGACTCAACGGGAAAACCGGAGCGTTGATAGTGGTCAAGTATTACCTTGAGGCCGTGGACTTTGTCTTTTGTCTCTATAAGCTTCTCCGCATTTCCGGATCCTATAACGCTCTCGTACTTTGCTGTAATACCCACCCCCGTCTCTTCTGTTCTGTAGTAGAAGTCTGCTTCGATGGTGACACGGTTATCGAGAGCGAGGAGGTCGTTCTTGTGTCCTTCAAGTGCACTGTGGAAATATATGACGATCCTCTCTCCTTCTTTTTCCACACCGAATGTCATCGGGATGACATAAGGATGCTCTTTGTCGTTCATGGCTATACGTATGACGTTGGAGCGTGAAAGGATATCGTAAATAGTATCAAGTGATGTGATTTCTCTTTCTGTTCTTCTCATGTAGACAGTATAACGCAGAGAATTACAGTTTTCACATAATTAAACCTAAGAAAAACACAAAAGTAGAACTACATTTGTACGAGTAAATTCTCCTTCATGAAGCTGTCAGCTTTGACATGCGCAGGGACCTCAATTCCTAAGAGTTTGTAATATTCCTTCACTTGCTTACATAGTGTTTCGACTGTCACCATCTCATTGTTATTGCGGAAGCACATTAAGGACTGAGACTTACCGTAAAGCTCACTTGCAGAAAGTCCGCTTCCTCCCATCTTCTTTCTCAAAAGGAGAAGAACGATGGTGTTGATGATGTCCGAGAGTATCTTTCCTCTGACCGTCACGTCAGTCCAGTTTGAGAGAGGAAGAAAATCAAGGTACTTTTCCTCTCCACAGTCTCTACTATTGAGTAGCACAATAATAACGTATCCAAAAGCGATACAATATCCCTTTAGGTCTGCACTTTGAAATGTATTAGATTGAGTGCGTGCCTCCTGAATATACCAGGGCATCATTCTTTGAGAGAAGGTAAACACAATATTGATTCATGCTTATTCCCTCCATGCTTGAATGTTCCGCCAAAGACCTGTGAAGGCTTTTCGGCATCCTAAGCTTGAA
>CAVHKW010000013.1:0-13243 GCA_963636745.1 uncultured Oscillospiraceae bacterium
GAGGAGGAAATACTACTTAATCTGCTATACCCCCCCCCGGTTACTTATCTTGTTATTATATAATGAATTGTTATTTATCCCTTTCATTATTAATCCCCACCTCAATTGAAAGTGTAGCCACTTTCATCCTCGAATGCAACAAGAATCTTCTATTCTTCGAGCATTCTCTCGAACATATGGCTCATTCTCTCCTTCTCTTCCTTTCTCTTGTAGATGGTGACTGATAAGCTGTAAAGAACAGAGAAGACTGATATAACCACAAAGAGTCTTCCGAAGAGATCGGTGTGAAGTGTATAGAATGTCAAGCCTGCACTCTTATCTACCGGTACTTCATATATACCGTAACACTGGGTAAAAGGCTCGAGGGGATTAACGATTCTTCCCGAGGGAAGAACAAGTGCCGTTATTCCGCTGTTGGTTGATCTCAGGAGCGGTCTTCTTGTTTCAACTGCTCTGAAGAGAGAGAGCTGGAAATGCTGCACTTCAGCCTGGACCGAGCGTGACCAATAATCATTGGAGAGGTTTATTATCATATCGGCACCATTCTTTACAAAGTCTGATGATATATAACCGAACATATCTTCAAAGCAGATTGGAGTCGAGAACTTTATTCCGTTGTACTCGAAGACCGTGCTCTCATCTCCCTTCTCCCACCACTTGTAATCATTGGCCTTGAGGAAATTATAAAGCCTCGGGAACTCCTTCTCATAAGGGAAGTACTCCGTAAAGGGAACAAGGTGCTGCTTACGGTAGGTTCCCTTTACTTCCCCATCAGAGAAATAGATTACCGTATTGTAGGTCTTCCAGTTCCACTCTCCGTTGTCTAAAACAGGATCGAAGTCCTTGTCCTTGATTACTCCCTCGGGGTTACCTGTAATAAGAGGAATTCCCAGGTTCTTACCGAAGGCTACAAACTGAGTAACAAGCTTTCTTGTTGTAATTGAAATATTATAAGTCTGGTGCCAGCTCACAGACGGGACAAAGGCCGTCTCGGACCACACTACCATATCGGGGGAAGAGGAGGAGATGGCGTCTTCTGTTAAAGAGACAAGTGTTTCGAAATTCTTCTTGTATGTACTGTAACCTCCCTGCCATGTATCTGCACTGTGCTCTATTGCGGCAACAGTAATACTCTCGTCGTATTCCTTATTGTCGTAGTAGTGGAGAGCAAAGATACCGTAAATCCAGACAAGAAGAAGGAGGATTATTGAGATAAGAAATGAGTGGAGTTTTCTTCTCTCCCCCTTCGAGTAGATGTAGTCTGCAAGTAACGCCTGGGGAAGCGTAATGACAAACCCGAGTCCCCATATTCCCGTAATCGACACTATCTGGATAAGAGATGTGTATTCATATAAAGCCGAGGTAATGTTGCCGTAAGGGTAACCTAGAAATCCCTGCTGTGTAAGGTAAAGGTAGGCGTTGTAGAAGAGTACCGAGACAAGAGCATAGTGCTTCTTGAAGAGGGTCTTCGTCCACCTGAGTGCAAGAAAGAGAACAGCATATTGCACAGACTCGAGAACCGGGGCGATGAGGATAGCAAGCGGGTGGAATGTTTCAAGCCAGTAGTTATAGAAGTAGTAGAATGTGAAGCCGTAAACCAGGCCGTAGAACCATACTGTCCTGTAGCTTGATGAATAGATTATGTAAAAGACGGGTACAAGATAGATAAAAGCAAGAAACGGAAATCCGTTCTCGATGTACTTACCCGGAAAGGCAAGAGAGGAGAGAAAAGAAGAGAATAGAATTACACAAAGAGAAACGAGGAACTTCCCTATATCCTTTATAATCTTCATGAGCAAATACTACTACTTTTTCCCCTTTCTTGTGTTAAGAATGTGTGAATATTACCCGGTTTGTTTAATTTAACTAACTCTATTTATCAACAAGATTTATCTTGATTATTTTACTTTTTGGTCATAAAATTCCCGAATGCTTGAAAAGAGAGAAAGAGCTTCTGCCATACAGAGAGCAACATACATAGGAATCGGGACGAACACCCTCATGGGAGCGGCGAAAATCCTCGTCGGCCTCAAATCATCGTCCCTTGCGTTTCTCTCGGACGGTGCCAACAATCTCTCGGACTCGCTCTCGTCTTTAATAACGCTTCTGGGGTTCAAAGCATCGAGGCGCTCTCCTACAAAGTCACATCCCATGGGATACGGGAGAATTGAATATCTCTCGGCGCTCTTTGTATCCCTTGCTGTTCTTGTTACGGGATTCTCGTTCTTGAAGAGCAGCATACTCTCCCTTAAAAACCCCAATGAAATTACACTCACTGTTAAGAGTGCCATTGTAATAATGACAACTGTCATAATTAAGCTTGCACTCTGGCTCTACTACAGAAAAGAAGGAAAGAAAACAGATTCCCTTTCGCTCACGGCCGCGTCTCTCGATTCCCTTTCCGATGCAGCTGTCTCCGGAATGACGATCATCACAGCACTCATTGAAGTCTTCTTCTCCATTTCGCTTGATGCCGTATGCGGGATTATTGTATCGCTCTTTATAATGTGGACGGGGTTTTCCTCCATCCTCAATACTTCCGATACAATACTGGGGAAGCGTCCCGATAAAGCAGAAGTCCAGAAGATAAGAAACATAATCAAGGACTATCCTCCGCTCTCCGGTGGTTACGATATCAGGATACACAGCTACGGCCCCGAATCTGCCGTGGGAACAATAGATGTGGAGGTTCCCTTCACATCTACTGCTGAAGATATATATGAAGCAATGGAGAAAGCGAAGAAAAGGCTCCTCAGCGAAACAGGGATTGAGTTTACATTCGGTATGAATGCAGAGAACCAGGACGACGAAAGAGTGAAGGAGATGATGGAGAAGACAGAGAAGTGCATCAGAATGGCCTCTCCCGATGTTCTCGGTATCCACGGCTTCCACGTCCACTTCGAAGAAAAGAGAATCGAATTCGACGTTGTCGTATCATTCTCACTCAAGGACTGGGATACTTTCAGAAAGAATCTTATCGGAATACTCGAAATGGTATTTCCCGATTACACGGTGTCATTCAATATCGACCCGGACTACTCGTAAGGCGGAGAGAAGCGCGTTCCTGTCGGCATCGAATGTTAAAAGCCCAAGAGCTTCATCTACATCAACCCACACCGCCTCGTCTGTCTCCCCTTCCTGAGACATAAGATCACCACTCAAGTAAAGAGACGGAAAGAAATAGATGTTTCTCATGTCTCCTATCTTCTGTGACGGCACCACAATAGGAGGAGCAACGATATGAGCATCGATTCCGCTCTCCTCTTTTGTCTCCCGTAGTGCACCCTCCTCTCTTGTCTCCCCATTCTCTATATGGCCCTTCGGGAATGAATAGTTGGAGAAGTAACGCACGAGAAGAACTTTCTTATTCTTGAAGACTATGCAGCCGGCGCTGTCTATAGAGTCACTCATAAAACACAGGTGTCCTTACTACACAAAAAGAGAGAAGAAAGATTGACAGTATGCCAAACTCTTCTCCCTTCACGATAACAGAAAACTCCGGAGAAATATTCCCCGGAAAGATGTTTGTTAAATCAACTCAACGCTCTGGAGATAACGTCTCTCCTCACCTTTCTGGAGCGTGTTGATTCCGTACTTCTCCTCGATATTGCTTCCGAATGTGGAGACATGTCCCATGCCGTCCCAGAATTCAATACATATAAATGGGTTCTTTCCGCCGGCAGGTGCCCAGATGATGAGATTCTTGAAGTTCTCACCCTTGATCTTTGTAACAATTCCCTTCTCGTCTCCGACACCGACCCACTCGGTATCGAGATCGCTGATGCGGAGAATAATAGATGAATTATCAATACTTCCCTTGAGCGATATCTTATCGCTTCCGGAGAACACATCTCCGTCAACACCGCCGCTCTCCATGTTGAATGCACCTGCCTTCTGCTTTTTCGAGAAGAAGACAGAGCACTCCTCCTGAACGCGTGGAAGAAGATATGTATAGTGGGAGCCTATTGAATAATACATCGTCTTATCATCAAGGTTCTTTACATCGTAGTAGATGTTCACCCTGTTCTCGTCAAGAACATACTCGATCTTAACTTCATACTTGAACGGGTACCTGAGGAGCGTCGTGTCATCATAGCGGTCTGTCAAAACAAGGCGCGATGAATCAACCTTCTCTGCAACCATTTCTCTTTCTCTTAAGAAACCGTGATTGGGTAAAGAATATTCTTTACCGTCTACAGTATAGAGATCATCCTTGCACTTCCCGCATAACGGGAAACATACCGCCGTTCTTCTCGGCCAAAGAGCTGAGTCATAGTGCCATGCGTGTTCAACTCCGTCTTCCTTCGACACAAGTGACTCTATATAGCCGCCGAGTGTATTCAATTCTGCTTTTACTTTCTCATTTTCAAGTGTTATAACTGCCATAATTAATCCTCTCCACCTAGACTAAAACAAGAAACGAATAAGTGCCACACCATTTTAAGAAAAACTCGATTTCATTCAAGCCATTCTTCATTATCTGAAAGGCTGAAACAACTCTCACACATGACACTTACCTCTTCGGTTCCGCAATTATGGCCATAGCCCACAACCTATTTTCATCGAGCACTCGACAAAATTCTGTCGAGTCTGTCGAGTCTGTCGAGTCTGTCGAGTCAACAACATTTCAGGCTATTAAAGACGGCACTCAAGAAGAAGTACCACACCAAAAAGTGCACCCTCCAGTATGGGGACCGAAGGGTGCTGGGAATAAAAAAACTATGTAAACCGCCTATGGGGAGGCAGGTAACACCTATTTGTTTCTATCTTCTGACAGATGCCTTCTACCTCTCCGGTGGGAGAAGTAGAAAGTCCATTCCATCAATTTTTAATTGCTGGGGTTATAATAAGTCTCTCCGTCAGTATTCTTGTTATACACATACCACCAGGAAACATTTTTGTCCGCTGTGACATCAACATTGTCTATATAAACTCTACTTGTGCCCTTGTCCTTATCAGCTATTTTACTAGTACCACTTTCTACGTGATCAGCACATACTTTTATATATTCCTTGTTTCCCACAGGGTTTAAAGTACATTTATTAAAGTAAACCTTATTTCCCATGGGGCTTCTCACGTTAGCTATTACCTGCGTGACATTCGCTGAATCATACGTTTTTGTTACAGTGAAAGTACATCCATTAAATGTCATGGTGTTATTTTTTGACTCTCCAATTTCCGTGCTCTGGTTATAGTATTCAGCCACGATGACACTGGAAAATGAATTTGCGTACCCTCCACCTGACGTTGGATTATTTGATACATATTCACTCGAATCAGACTCAAGAGTAAAGTTAGATGAATGGTTGTATATTGTTGCCCACCCTTCCAGTCTGGACTTGTTTATAGTCATCTTGGAGTTATCACAACCCGCATTTATATAAACGGCATAATAGTGAGGGAGCTTAACAGAGCTGTTATCCAATACAATATCTCCATGGACTTTATCTATAAAAATCCCATATAGATATGTACCGTTCTTTTTGTTATTCTCGGTAGCTGCAATCTCCATGTTGACATTTGTTAAGGTCAACGATGAGTTGCTATCATATGAAGAATCGCCCGACTTTCCGATGTTACAGATGTTTACCAATCTCACCCTGCTACCTGAACTTGACGTCACATCTCCTGTAATCTTTACGTCCAAATCCTTCAAAGCTATTTTACAAGAACTGGTGGTTTCTCCATTGCCTCCAAGCTGAATCAATGGGGTCGTTCCACTCCACGTCTCTGCATACACCTTATGGTTATTACCATTTAAAGTCAGGTCTTTGTCGATGAGAACGCCACTACCAGAAGTCAGTTTTACATCTTTGACGAGGGTTATGGTATCGTAAGCTTTAGCTGCTTTAACTGCTGCTGCAAAGTCAGAGTAAAATGTAGCCTCTACATCCTTTACGGGCTCAACATTAACAACAATCTGCTTTCCTTCTGATACTATCTGCTCAGGCTTTTCTGTTGTACCTGTAAAGATAAGAGTATCTTTGCTGTCATATCCATTGACGGTAATTGTCCAGTTGCCGAGAGATAGTGTGAGATCTCCATCTTTAAGATCTGTCTCTTCTTTCGTCTCACCTGTCGTATAACCGTCATCACTCTTTACCGCTGTATACTTCCATGTTGTTATATAGGCAACATCATCATCTTCTTCTCCGGTAATCTCTTTAGCCTTATTAACGCTGAGAGTTGCACCGAAGGTTACATCATTGCCTGCAGTTCCGGATTCCGGATCACATGCTGTTGCTGTAATAAGCATCAGCACTACTAATAAACCACTAATTAGTTTTCTCATAATTTTCTCCCCTAAAATTGCTCTATCTTCTTTATAGAAAACTCACAAAAAAGAAGACCCGGCATTAAATCACTCTTCTCGAGTGTGCTGGATCTTCGTCTCAATTTATAAGTATAAGATGAGGAAATACTAGTTAATAAGCTATACCCCCCCCCGTGTTATTTTAATACAATACATAGAATTAACGAACTTTTCCCCCATGTTGCTTTTCGTACCTTCGACTATGAGTGTACCGCACCTTGAGAGAGGTTTGCAATACAAATTTTGTGTAAAACAGACTTGTTGGGATTGAAACTGATTTCAATTTGATTTTTGATTTTGTTGTAAAATATTGGGGTTCTGCTCTTGATTTATCGTATTTATCGTGGTAAGTAGTGATTATCTTAATTGAAATCGATTGCAAAAGGAGAGCAATATGAGCGTTTATAAACTTGGTTCACTTAGAATTGTAGATCTTACTAAGCTTGTCGATCCTGCAACAGAGACAAGAAGATGTAAGCTTGACAGATTCAATACAGGCGGTCCTATTCCCGACTACCACACCAATGTCGATATCATGACACACCTCGGAACACACTGCGAATGTCCCTATCATCACTTTGATGACGGGAAGGATGTTTCATCCCTTCCTCTCACCTCATTCATGGGGAGAGCGCTCTACTATGAATTCAAGGACAAGGAGGCAAACAGCTACATTACTCCTTCAGACCTCGAGAAGGCTTTCGGAGACAAAATCATAAAAGGCGATATCATTATTGTTGATTCAACACATAAGCTTCCTCCTTTCACACCCGAGTCAAACGGTCCGAATGACAAGAGACTCTTCGTCAACGGAGAGACAGCAGAGTGGTGTGTCGAGAAAGGCGTGAAGTGTGTAGGTTTCGGTGACGGCGTATCGATCGAGAATTCAAACGACGATGTCAAACCTTTCCACGACATATGTATGGCGAAAGACATTACATTCCTCGAAGTATTGAAGAACCTCGATGAACTCGAGAAAGACACATTCTTCATTTCATTTGCTCCGATGTATATCAAGGGTCTCGACAGCTGCCCTGTGAGAGTTTATGCAATAGAAGGGCTTGAAGATTTCTCGTAAGAGACAGAGTTCATATGTGCCCGGGCTTTTATTCCGGGCTCTTTTTGTCATAAGGCGGTGTTTATGAAAATAGCAGTTCTGGGAGCCGGAGCGATGGGTACGCTATACGGCGGATACCTCTCGAAGGAAAACGATGTAACTCTAGTTGAGAGATCTCGGGAAAATGTTAGTGAGATAGAGAAGAACGGAGTAAGGATTAAGGAAAAGGACGGGAGTATTGGTAATTATAGACCGCACGCCACAGTAGATTCATCCTCCCTGGGTGTAATGGACCTTGTCATCGTCTTCGTCAAATCGATGTACACAGAATCGGTCCTTGAGAAAAACAGGAGCCTAGTCGGAAAGAACACTTATCTTATGACACTTCAGAACGGCGGAGGACACGAGAAAAAGTTATTAGAGTTCAGTGATGAAAAACACGTCATAATAGGAACAACGCAGCATAATTCATCACGTCTCTCACCCGGCTTTGTTTCACACGGAGGAAGCGGAATAACTACCATCTCACTTCTCAGCGGAGAAAACAGTGATTTAGAAAACATAGAGAAGACATTCTCCTCATGCTCTATAGAGTGTGTGATTTCAAATGATGTAAAGAGACAGATCTGGAAGAAGCTCTTCACGAATACTGCAGCATCATCCCTCACTGCTCTTCTTCAGGTACCCCTCGGGTTCATACATAGAGATAAGTACGCAAACGAGCTTATGAGAGAGCTTGCCGCGGAAGCCGTTATGGTTGCCTCCTCCCTTTCTCTCGATTTCGACCTGGATGAAGTAGTTGATGATATCGAAAAGATACTTGTCTCGTCTGCCGGGGGCTACACATCAATCTACTGGGATATCAAAGAAGGACGGAAAACCGAAGTCGACTCCATTACGGGTTACGTAGTGGAGACGGCGCATGAGATAGGTCTCTCCATTCCCTGCCATGAGATGGTTCTCCGTCTCATCCACGCTCTGGAGGATAAAGAAAATGGCTAACACGACAATATATGAAATAGCTGAAGAAGCCGGGTGCTCTGCAGCAACTGTCTCGAGGGTTATCAACAACTACCCTTATGTGAGGAAAGCAACAAGAAATAAGGTTTTGAAAATCATCGAAGAGAAAGGCTTTGTCCCGAACGAGACGGCACGGAGCCTTGTGTCGCAGTCAACGCGTCTTATCGGGATACTCCTCTCCGATATAAGAACAACGCAGCATACCGACGGTGTATACTACATAGAGCATGAACTCTCGAAGAAGGGCTACTCATGTATAATATGTAACACCGGCTCCGATTCTTCCTCGATATCGCAATACATACAGCTCCTTGCACAGCGTAACGTCGAGGCCGTCATATTGATGGGGTCTATATATCAAAGCGGGGAGACGGAAAATGCAGTAAACCAATTTCTTCCCGATATCCCCGTCATCATATGTAACGGCTCATTAAACGGAGACAACATCTACTCTATCGTAACAAACGAAAAGGATGGAGTTTACAACGCCGTCAAGCTCCTTATTGAAAAAGGCGCGAAGAATCCTCAATTCGTACTCGACAATGAAACACCGAGCAACCTCAATAAAATGGAGGGATACAAAAAAGGGGCGGCCGACTTCGGCTATGAAGTATCCATCCTCAAAGTTTCGAAAGACATCGGGAAGATGAAAGAAGAGCTCGGGGCATTTATTAAAAGCCATCCGGGGGGAGACGCATATATCTTCTCCGAAGATTTCTATGCCTCTCTCTCGATGCCTGTCTTCTCAAAGCTGGGGTTAAGGGTTCCTGAAGACGTAATGGTTGTGGGAATCAACAACTCCCGCTTCTGCCACCTCTCCATTAAAGAGCTTACATCTCTTGACAACAAACTCTACGATATAAGTCTCACAGCTGTCCGTACGGTACTGTCACTTCTGGAGAAAGAGAGAGTGAACAGGAAGGTCCTCCTCTTTACAGAGCTCATCGAGCGTGAAACGACAAGATAGGCTTTTCTCTGCTTCAAAGAGATGTCGACGCACGTTTTACACTTTCCCCAATCGGGGAACTCTCTGCTGCTCTTTTACCTGGAGAACCATTTCCTCCCATGAGATACATCATCTGCTCTCTCCACCCCGGCTCTGCTAAATACGGCCTCGGCATCTCCTACATAAGGGCCGAAGTCTAAGCTGGGAGCGTGGAGAAAAAGCTCCTCATAAATCCGTTCCCGGGCTCCCTTTTTCATTCTTTATCTTCTACGAAAAGATAACATTCCGTTATCCCGCGGCATCGGCTGTTATGGCGGCTGGAACACGGCTTCTTATAAAAGACACAAGAGAAAGATAATTTTTTACTCAAAGGGAAATTCATAGTTTACAATTTGTTAGAACGGAGGAAGACATGGATAGTAGACTTGACTCTCTTTTTACACCATGGAAGATAGGTAGCTGTGAAATCAAGAACAGAATAGTTTTGACCAGCATGGGAGGAACGGATCTCTTCGGCTGGATGGAGAAGAACCATTTCGATAAGGATGGTGCCGAATTCATAATGCGTGTCGCCGAGAACAACTGCGGTCTTGTACTACCGGGGTGCCAGCCTGTCTATAACCCCATGTTCGGGCAGTGGCTCCATAAGAACAAAGGAATGTACAAAAAACTTGCCGAGTGGATGCCCGAGTTTCATAAGACGGGTGCCAAACTCT
The DNA here is from genome assembly GCA_963636745.1 of uncultured Oscillospiraceae bacterium. Lineage (GTDB taxonomy): Bacteria > Spirochaetota > Spirochaetia > Sphaerochaetales > Sphaerochaetaceae > Ornithospirochaeta. Next base: position 10,053 of record CAVHKW010000013.1, read on the forward strand.
TTGTACAGCTCACCGCGGGATTCGGAAGGTCCTTTACTGTCTCCAAGATGATGGAGACACTCTATACAAACCCTGTTTTGAATGTACTGAGTAAGCCTTTCATGAATCTCGATAAGATAACGGCATCAGCATCCCCTTCTCCCAACCGCTGGTCCGATAAGGTACCGTCAAGGGAGATGACGAAGAAGGAGATAGAATACATGATCTACTCCTTCGCTGAAAGCGCAAGGCTGCTCAAGGAAGCGGGAGTCGACGGAGTCGAGGTCCATGCGGTGCACGAAGGGTACCTTCTTGATCAGTTTACCCTCAAGTATGTCAATAAACGCACAGACGAATACGGCGGAAGCTTCGAAAACAGATACCGCTTTGCAGTTGAAATCGTAAAGGCGATAAAGAAAAGCTGCGGGGAGGACTATCCGGTATCGCTGAGATACAGTGTAGTCAGTAAGACAAAGGGCTTTAGAGAGGGAGCACTCCCGGGAGAGGATTACATAGAGGTCGGACGCGATATGGCGGAGAGCGAAAAGGCTGCAAAGTACCTCGAAGATGCCGGATACGACGCTCTCAACTGCGACAACGGAACATACGACGCGTGGTATTGGGCACACCCGCCGATCTACATGCCGGAGAACTGCAACCTCGAGGATGTGGAGCATATAAAGAAGTTTGTGTCGATTCCCGTCATTGCAGCGGGAAGACTCGATCCGTTTGTCGCGGCGGAGGCTGTGAAGGAGGGAAAACTCGACGGTGCGGGATTTGCAAGACAGTTCCTTGCAGACCAGGAGTGGATAACAAAACTCATTTCAGACAGAGCCGACGACATAAGACCGTGTATCCTCTGCCATAACGGCTGCTTCAACATGTGTCACTACAAAGGTGTTCCGAACGACCAGGACCTCAGCGACTCACTGCACCTTGCACGCTGTGCAGTCAATGCAGAGACAATGCAGTGGAAGAAACACAGGATAATCAGGACAGATAAGCCGAAGAGAGTTGCCATAATAGGGGGTGGCATCGGGGGAATGGAGAGTGCGCTTGTTCTCAAGAAGAGAGGACACGACCCCGTAATCTATGAAAAGAACGACCACCTCGGAGGAACATTCGTCGCTGCATCGGCAGAGTCTTATAAAGGTAAATTGAGAGATCTTCTCAAGTGGTACAGGAGAGAGATTGAGAAGAACAACATAGAAGTTCATCTCAATGAAAATGTTGATGACATAAGTAAAATAAAGGCTGACGAGTACATAATCGCAACGGGAAGTAAGCCCCGCATTCTCAAGAATGTACCGGGCTTTGAAAAAGCAATTGAAGCATGCGCGTTCCTCACGGGCACTCCAGTCGGAGAGAGAGTCGCGGTAATCGGCGGAGGTCTCACGGGATCCGAGATTGCGTATGAACTTGCACTCATGGGAAAGAAGCCTGTTATCATCGAGATGCTGGATGACCTTATCAAACAGAAGGGAGTCTGCCTTGCAAACAGTTCCTATCTCAGAGAATGGTTTGCATACAACAATATCCCGGTATACCTCAATACAAGATTGAGTGAGATAAAGGACGGCTGTGTCGTATGTATAAAGGACGGAAGAGATTTCGAAATAGAATGCGACAGCGTAATATCGTCGGCAGGATATATTCCTTCTCCTCTGACAGAAGAGAAAGCAAATGTACATCTTGTCGGAGATGCACTCAAGGTCGGGAACCTACGCTCCGTCATATGGCGTGCATATGAGGTTGCGATGAAAATCTAGCCTTAGAGCTGATTCCGCAGAGAACAAACCAAGCCAATGAGTCATGATCCAGAGTCATGGCTCATTCTATTGAGAGCTGAGCCCAGGAATTGTAAAACTGTAATCTCTTAAAGGATGAAGCTCTACCGCTTTGGAATTACGTCATTCAGCATCATTCAAAATTCACATCACCCAAGAAGTAGGTTTTCCGCGACGGTATAAGCAAATAACAGCTGAGTTTAATGATAAGTTTAATGATAAGTTTAATGATAAGTTTATTGATAAGTTGATAGATATGCAAATTTTCAGTTGAAGGCATACAACCAACAGGAATCTGATAAATAAGAAGAGTAAGTGAGGAGTAAAGAAAATATTTTGATAAATGGAAATTTTACTTATCTGAATAATATTATTATCTTATCCATGATATTGCATAAGTGAAGATTGTAATGCAAAATAATTATTGAGAAAGTCTAAACTTATAAGGAGGTGTCTCAATGGCTACATGCAGTATTTTCGATAAGATAGTTATCAATAATCCAAAGTTTCTGGAAGAGTATGCAGATCATATGGAAGCAGTGGATGGCAGCTACGAGTGGAAAAGACGTACAAATGCAAACATAAAAGTTCTTACTCCTGAAGAAGGGAGAAGATTATCAGAATTACGCAGAAAGAATAGAGAAGCATTAAAATGAATTATGGGATTGAGAACATCTTGAATCTTATCGAGAGAGATGGCGAGGATGAAGTAAGAGCAGATCTCTCCACTTTTTCATGTAGTGCAAACAAAGACATACAGAACTTCCTTCAAATGAATGCAATCGAATTTGCAAAGAAAAAGGTTTCTATCACTTATTTGGTCTTTGATGATGAGAGTGGGGCGATTCTTGGCTACTTCACCCTGGCTCACAAGGTGTTATATGTCCCTACAGATGGTATGAGTAATACCGTAAAACGACGAGTGGAGAGATTTGGTAGTTTTGATAAGGATACAAACTCTTATCTCATGTCAGCATTTCTTCTTGCACAGTTCGGAAAGAACTATACTCTTCCCGAAACTGAACGAATATCGGGTTTAGCCTTGATGGAATGTGTTGACTCTATCCTAAAGAAAATTCAATTACAGATAGGTGGTGGAGTTGTATATCTTGATTCTCTCAATAACGAACATTTGGTTCATTTCTATTCCGATGTCTGCGGTTATAGGAAAATAAGTGAACGTGTCTCCGATACTAATGATACGAAATATCTTCAGTATTTGAAGTTCATATGTTAGTTTCAGTAGAACACTACGACAAAAACAGGATGCAGTAATTACTCTTGATTTGGCGGTAATGATTGGAAAGTGTGAACTACTCGGCAATTGAATTACCGAGCATCATGGTTGAGTTGCCTCACCATGGGTGCTGCCACGACACCTCTACCGCTATCGCTAGACGGCTACTTTGTATACATACGGCATCG
>CAVHKW010000014.1:0-9421 GCA_963636745.1 uncultured Oscillospiraceae bacterium
TATGTGTCAATTAGGAAGGAGTCTCATCCTTTTCCTCGAGGTAATACTCGTTTATCTCCCTGAGGGCAGCCTTCTCCGCACTCGACTCTATCTTCTGGAGAACGGATCCTATCTTCTCCTTACGCGCTCTTGCCTTGTCGAGACTCTCGGATGCCTTGTCGACGCTTTTCTTCGACTCGTCCACACTCTTCGAGAGGTCCGAGAAGAGCTTCTTCAAATCCTCGAAGAGATGCCAGATAGTTGAGGTGTACTCCTCTATCTGCATTGTTCTGAAGCCGAGGGAGAGAGAATTGAGGAGTGCTGCGAAGTTATTCGGGCCTGTGAGTATGACACGGCATTCGTTCTGCACTTTTTCGCTGAGTCCCTCCATCTTCAATGCCTCGAGATATAGCGTTTCGCTCGGGATGAAGAGAATGGCGAAATCTGTCGTGAAAGGCGGAACTATGTACTTCTTGTTTATATCCTTCGCTTCGTCAATGATCCTTGTTCTTATCTTCTTAGCTTCGTCCTTTATGAGAGCCTCGTCCCCCGAGTCTATGGCAGCTTTGTAGCGCTCGTAGTCGCTTGTCGGGAACTTGGAATCAACGGGAAGGTAAACCGCACTGTCCTTACTTTTCCCCGGAAGACGGATGGCGAATTCGACAGCCTCCCTTGTCTGACGCGGAGAGTAGTTCTTGACCCATTGATCGGGTGTGAGGATATCGCTGAGGATGGACTCGGCCTGCATCTCACCCCATACTCCCCTGCTCTTGACGTTGGAGAAAAGATTATTCATCTTCTTTACATCAAGGGAGAGTACATCGAGTGTGGAGAGAGCTTTGTAGAGTTTATTGAGGTTCTCCGTCACAGCCTCGAATGATGTTGCGATACGTTTATCGAGCGTCTCCTGGAGCTTCACATCGACAATGCCCTGTATCTCCCTGAGCTTTGTCTCGTTACCCTCTCTTATCTTATCCATACCGATCTTTACTTCTTCTGTGAGTTTCTCGCTCTTCTCGCTTATGAGGCGGAATGAAGCGCGGTTATCCTCCCTGACTCTGTCGAAGTTCTGATTGAGGGTGTTCTGCACCATTATATTTCTCTTGTTCTGGTTTTCACTCTCGTTTCGGAGTGTTGTTATAATATTGGAAGAAAGGAGAGAAAGATTATTCTGGATGCTCTTCAAGGTTTCCTCTGTATTGCGGGAGGAAGAAGCACTCTGGGAGAGTAGTTTCTCCATGTCGCGGTCATACGATGACTGGAAAGATTTGAATGATTCATCCATCCCGCGTCTAAGCTCGTCTTTGACAGAATAAAGCGCCCCCTCATCGACATCGATATTCTTACTCTTAAAGCTCCTGATAAGGAGAACAACAAGAACAACAAGATTTAATGCTCCAAGTACAATTAGAATAATGTCCATGTAGGTAATATAGCTCAAAAACGATGAAAATTCTCATCTGTCGTCTGCTTTCTTGAGATATCCTCATAAGGACACAAGGTATTTGATGCAGGTTGAATACAATAACCATACGTTCCGCTGTAAATACGAATTGACAAAGCTTGCTATAGGCAAATCTATCTGAAAATTAATACCCTTCCGGCAATATAATTAAGTACAATGACAATTATGTTTGAGATCACCTTCCATAAGAGGGCATTCCATCCCATATAGTCTACAGCCGCATACATGATAAGAAGATCCAGCGTCCCCGTGAGAAGACGGCAGGAGAAGAAAGAGAGCATCTCCCTTATGAGAACGCCCGCTTTGAACGACCTGCTTTCAAAGACCCAGATCTTGTTTGTAACAAAGGCAAAGAGGACTGACATAAACCATGCCGAGACCGTGCTTACTATGTTCGAGAAGGACAGAATATTGAAAGAGAGATAATACACCCCGACATTGACGGCAGTTGTCATCAGACCGAATATGCCGTACATGATGATATCTTTATAGCGTTTGAGAAGCTGTGTTATCGAATTCATCTAACCCTCTCGACACTCTCGTCATTGCTCTCTTTCACTATGTAATGAGGCCTCTTCTTCGTCTCCATGTATGTCTTTGCAATGTACTGTCCCATAATACCGAGAGCGGCCAGCTGGACACCTCCGATGAAGATGATGACACAGATAGTCGAAGCCCAGCCCGCGACGGGGTCTCCGAATAAGAGCTTACGGATTATTATGAAGATAAGGATCAGAAACGAGCATCCCGTCATCAAGAAACCAAGCCATGAAGCTATACTCAGCGGAGCCTGGGAAAAGCTTATGATGCCGTCAACGGCATACTTGAAAAGCTTCCAGAAGTTCCATTTTGTCTCTCCGGCAACTCTCTCTACATTTTCATAAGGAAGCCAATAGGTGTTGAATCCTATCCAGCCGAAGATTCCCTTTGAAAAACGGTTTCTCTCGCCCATTCTGACAATTGCATCGACCATCTCCCTTTTCATCAATCTGAAATCTCTCGCGCCGTCCATTACCTCCGCATCCGATATCCTGTTGATTATCCTGTAAAACCTGCGGGCGAACCAGCTCCGGATCGGGGGCTCTCCCTTGCGGCTAACACGTCTTGTCGCCACACTGTCATATTCTCCCGTCTCGAGTATTTCAAGCATCTTCGGGATAAGACCCGGGGGGTCCTGCATATCGCAATCCATTACGGCAACATAATCGCCGCCGGCATTGCAGAAGCCCGCATACATGGCAGCTTCCTTTCCGAAGTTCCGTGAAAATGAGATATATCTTACGTGTTTATCATTTTCTGCGAACTCTCTCATTAAGACGAGGGTTTTATCCTTCGAGCCGTCATTGATAAAGAGAAGTTCATAGTCTACGGAAAGAGAGCTCATGACGCGTGTCGTCTCTTGATAGAAAATAGGTAAGGAGGCTTCCTCGTTATAACAGGGGACGATAAGTGATAATTTCATTCTCTTCACCCTCTTAGTCCGAAAGCTTTACAACAAGGACATCATCATACCACGCTATATATCCCTTCTCCGGGAATGAGGGCATAGCATTTATGAAGTCGGAATCAACAGCTTTGCCGGTTCTTTTGAGCGGCCGCTGAAGAATATATTGATAGTATTCGCTGTAGTAATTACATGTTGTCTCGTATCCCAGCCCGGTAATACGTGACACGTTGGGAAAAAAGTTATTGACACCGGTATCGGGAAGTCCTACGAAAAGAACTTCACTCTCTCCGGGGACATATCCTTCAGTATTGTTCATATCGGTATTGACCGTAGTCATCAAAGAGAGTGTCGCCTGTCTTTCAAGATCTTTCTTCACATAAGAAGCATTGGCCGTCTGTACATCAAAAGCAAGAATAGCCGCAAGAAAGAGGAATGCGACTGCCCGGCAGAGATGAGGAAGCTTCTTCGCCCCGCCATCCGCTTCAACATACCAATCCATCATAAGGATGACAAGAAGATAACTGAGGTTTACTGAGTAGAGCATGAGGTCATGGACCATTCCGCCATCCGCAGCACATGCTATATTCATTCCAAACGGAAGAAGAGCAGCCAATGCGATGATCAGGAGCTTATTTATCAAAGGAAGCGTTCTGCTGAATATAACCCGTATAGCGACAACGACACATGGAACAGCAAGCAGGATATGAAGACCACGAACAAGGATTAGAGCACGGTAGGACTTATAGAAGTATCCATACCATGAGTAATATGTAGTCAGCAGAAGTGCCAGGTGCTGTTTCAATCCTCCCTTGGAGCGGAAGAGAAGAGTCAGCCCATTGTAACTGTTCGAGAGGGTAACTCCAGACAGATGGCAGACCACCTTAACTGCGGCCAGATAAACAAGTCCCGCGGCCAGGATAAGTCCGACCGCCTTCAGACCTTTCAGGACAACTTCAACAAATCCCCCCCCCAGACGAGGGCGAGAATAGACGAAAACATCACCAAAGTAATGGCAACGGAGAGCATACTCTGATAGCATCCCAATGCTCCAGCAAGGAGAGGAATGCCCAGGAGCGACATCTTTCCGCCTTTATGCCAGAAGAAAACTGCAGCCACAGAAAGCATCACGGCAAAGATATCGGCATCCAGATCATGGATGTATGTAGCAGCCAATGCCGTTACTGTGATGTTCACTGTATATATTCCTGCGATCAAAGCAATATGAAGTTTGTCCTCGACGGAGAAAACGGAGGCTGTCAGCCACACACTGACAGAGAGCCAGCAGAGACTAAGTATCCCGTTCAGCCATGGAGTAGTGATCCTGCCATGGAAGATGAATTGATAGATGGGAACCATAAATCGGCCGAGCGCAATTCTGTGTCTTATGTCGCTGCCGGAAGCATAAAACTCCGCAAGAGAATCATGTGACAGCGTCAGATTCAAAAAGCCGTAAGCATGAGCTACAAGCCCCCAGATGAATACAGCTGCAATTGCCGTAATAATTCTCTTCTTTTCTCCAATGAAGAAACCCTTAAGTTGTATGAGACTCTTTGAACTACATTCCATACTATGCACTCCCCTCATGTACTTCTGTCGTCGTAGCTATAATAGCTCAAAGGCCTCTCTTGTGCTATGTCAAAGCCTGTTAACAGCTCTTTTTTTAAGCTCAACATGAAGTGAGTGTAACCGGCTAGATATAAATTTTCATAGATGAAAAACGGGATGCTTATCAAACACCCCGTCATCGCCTTTTACTCTGTCTGACAGAGCAGTCTGTTGATATCCTCCTCTATCTTCTCCGGGGGCACAGCCCATAGCACATATCTGTCAGAGCCCTTCTCATCCTTTTTCCATATAGTCCGTCCCTTATCATCAAAGCGGACAGTACCGTAATCGGAGAGTTTATAGTGAGGAGAATTGTCGTTAATGGCGTGTTCCACTGTAAGGAGATCCCAGCTGTATCTTCTTCCGTCTTCAGTATAGAGCTCATAGGCACGCTTTATAGGGTGCTCCGGCCCTATTCCCGCATCATGAGGAATACCTGTCTGGACCATTCCGGCTTCAAAGCCCAGATACTCCTTCGGAGTCGGCCAGTTGTCGGCAACGTTCTGTGCAGCAGCAACATCACAGACGACATTGAACTCTTCCATATCATCTGCAGTATGTCCTGTCAGTTCTTTAACCATCTCATTGGCTTCTGTGTTTTCTGCGCTGAAGACTCCAGCCATCAAAACAAGATGAGTTACTTTCCTTTCGACAAGTTCCTTCCCGCTTAAAGACGAATATTCGTCAGCTGTCGAATTCAAAAGACCGGAGAGATTATTGAGCGGTCCGATGGCAATAAACTCGACGCTCTTATCAGGCTCTCTGGAAAGAATTCTGCGGTACATCGATACGGCATCCTCAGGCTGGCTCTTTTTGTAACGATTCGGGAATTCCTCTGTGATGGCCTTATTGTAGATAATGCATTTCTCGTCGCAGAGAAAGCCTTCTTTCTTATAAGTTCCTATCTCAACATCATCCCTCCCGTAAAAACGGCAGATGGCGTCTATTGTCCCCGCGCCGTAAACATTTGATGTGCAGTGACCTACACCAAGAATCCGGCATAACCCCCGGTTGGCATATATATTCAGCATTGCGAGTGCAGCCACATCATCGCAGTCGGGACCGATATCTGTATCAATTAGAATGTTTTTCAAGCTCATACTCAACCTCATCTTTTGTCGGCACAGCTTTCTGTGTACCGTGTCTTGTTACTTCTATTCCTGAAGCTGTATTTGCATAGCATATAGCTTCAGATATCGCCTTCCCCTTTGACAGGGCGGAAACAAATGCTCCCAGGAAGGTGTCTCCGGCTCCTGTTGTGTCGACAGCATCTCTTTTCCGGGAAGGGAATACAACAGAAGGATTTACGCCATCGTAACAGCAGCACCCATCCTTACCAAGCGTTATAATCAGATTTCTGATGCTGTATTTATGCATAAATGCATTCCAGTCATCATCTCCTGTCTTCTCGTAATCAATCCCGATCAAAGCGGCTGCCTCGCTCTCGTTGGGAACAAGGTAATCCACGCCGTACAGAAATGACTCATTAAATGAGGTCAACGGAGATGGATTCAGCACAACCTTCACAGAGTGCTTTTTGCATAATTCAATTGCACAGGATACCGTTTCCGTTGGAATTTCCATTTGAAGAACACAATACTCGGCTTCATCAAATAGAGCTTCCTTACTAATCAGGTATTCAGGCGACACAAGCTGGTTAGCAGAGGAATCCACAACAATACAGTTCTCACCAGAGGAGGAAACACAGATGAATGCACTTGATGTTGTTTTGTCGCTCTGACGTTTTATATGAGAGATGTCAACTCCGGCGCTCTTAAGAGAGTCCAGGAGAGCTGTGCCGTTCTCGTCCTCTCCTACGCACCCCAGCATGACTACGCTCCCTCCGAGTTTTGATGCGGCATATGCCTGATTGGCACCTTTTCCTCCCGAACTCTTCTCCACGCCGTACGCCATGACAGTCTCCCCCGGATGCGGGATATCCTTCACCTTGAAGGAGACATCCATATTCATACTTCCAATTACTAAAATCATCGATAAACTCCTTCTTTATCCTTTGAGTCCGCTGGATGTAATACCATCTACATAGTATTTCTGGAACGGCAGGAACAAGAGCAGAGGAAGCACTGCCGATACTACCGATGCAGCATAGAGACATGACCACAGTGTCACATGTTCAGCCGTAAAGTCGGAAAGCGCAACCTGAATCAAACGCATATCTCTGCCGTGAGCCACGAGGAGAGGCCACAGGAACGAGTTCCATTGATTGATGAAGACCATGAGGGCTGCAGTAATCAGGACAGGTTTCGACATCGGGATCAGAATGCGTGTGTAAATCTGCATCCAGTTTGCGCCGTCTATTCTCGCTGCTTCAAAGAGACCGTCGGGAATAGTCGAGAAAAACTGTACAAACAGAAACAGGACCAAGCCGTCTGCAATGCCGGGGACAATCAACCCCCAGTAGGTATTAACCCAGTTGAATTGATAGACAACCTTATAGAGTGGAATTGCAATTGATTCAAAGGGAACCATAAAGGAAACCAGAACCAATGCATATAAGGCCTTCTTCCCCTTGAAGCGGAAGAATGTAAAGCCGAAAGCGGCAATCGAATTCACAAGGCAGCTGCCGAGAACCGTAAGAAGCGAAACAGTCAGCGTGTTCATTATCGGGCGCTGGAAATTGAACTTCGTGAAAAGGAGTTTATAAGCCTCTGCTGTAAACTTAACAGGGAAGAACGTATGCCACTGGAACGGAAGAGCATATTGATAGATTTCCGTGTCGGGGCGGAGTGACGATGCAATAGCCCAGAGCAGCGGGAACAGGGCAATAAATGCCAGTATAACAAGCAGGATTATGCATATTGCTTTGGTTAGACGTTTCATTCTCATCACGAATCCTCCTTATTCAGGAACTTGAACTGAACGGCGATAATCACACCAACAAGAACAAGAAGCACAGTCATCAGGGCGGCAGCTCTCGTCTGGTCTCCGTATACGAATGCGGATTTATACGCCTCATACATCAAGACGTTTGTAGAGTTCTGAGGTCCGCCCTTTGTAACCATATACATAGGAGCAAACAGGAGAAGGTTTGATGTTGTATCTGCAATCACAACGAATGCGATAGTCTTTTTCAATAGAGGGATAGTAACGCGGAAAATAGTCTGAGCGTAGGATGCTCCATCGATTCTTGCAGCCTCATAAAGGGACTTATCAATGTCCTTTATGCCGGCGAGCAGGAACATCATCCAATAGCCGCAGCCTTTCCAGGTACATAGAGCCATGATACTGCCCAGAGCCTGGTCTTTCCCGGTGAAAAACGGCTGGGCATCAAAGCCTAACTTCATCAACAGGCTGTTGATAACACCGTTTGAGGGGTTGAGCATCATGTTCCACATGATGCAGGCCACCGTAATGGAGATGGTGACGGGGAGATAATAGATGGTTCGGAAAACTCCGACACCTTTTATATTCTGGCTGACCAATATTGCCATGGCCAGAGAGATTACGACCTGCAGCGGTGTCAGGATAAGATTGAACTTGATTGTCGTCCAGATGGACTTCCAGAAAACCGGGTCGTCGAAGATCAGTTTGTAACTGTATGCGGAGAACTTCCCTTTCCACTGAAAACTGTTCCATATATTCAATAGAATCGGATACAGTTTGAAGAGAAGAATCAATATTACCGCCGGTGCAATCACGAAATAAGGGAAAGCCTTTTCGATAGACCTTTTAGATTGGATCTTCACTGGTATAACCTCCAAAAGATTCGGCCCTGTCCCCGCCTCTAGAGAACAGGACCAAAATACCGTAGTTAATTATCTCTCTTATTTGTACTTAGCCATCAAAGAGTTGGTCTGCTTTACACAGTTATTCAAAGCTGTGGCAGGATCAGCTCCGTTGGAGATGTCGCTGAGAGTAGCATTGATCAGAGCTTCATACTCCGAATAAGCCGGTGTAACAGGACGAGGTACAGCAGTATGTGCAGCTTCATATGCAGCGATACGCTGGATGCTTCGCGGATACTCTGCATAAGAGTCATCTGTGAGACACTTCTCGACAGCGGAAACACGTGCCGGGATATCGCCGTTAGCTTCAAGCCACATATCATTGCCTTCGCCGAGAGTCAGATACTTGACGAATGCAGCAGCTTCAGCAGCGTTCTTGCTGTAAGACGAGACGCCGAGATGCCATGAGCCTGTTGCTGTAGCTGTCTTGTCTTCATAACCCTTGAATGCCGGAGTATATGTATAATCCCAGATTACGCCGTCAGCATAGTCGAGATTAGCACACCAGATACCACCGACGAAGAAAAGAGTCTTGCCGGATGTGAAGGTTGCCTGGTTCTCTGTTGATGTCAAACCGCGTGGAGAAAGGCCGTCTGCATAGAGATCATGATAGAATGTCATTGCCTTGATCCAGCCCGGAGTGTTGATTATGCCGTCAACTGTGTAGCCGTCAGCTCCGATTGCAGCCTCTCCAAGGCTCTCGGGAAGAGCCAGCATCTGATAAGCTGTTGTGCTCTGCTCGAAAAGAATACCGTTGAGTCCCTTTGTTCCATCCGGATCAAGCTTAGCCAATGCCTTTTCAGCCATATCGACAACTTCATCCCATGTCAGACGATTATCCGGATCTGCTGCAGGAATCTCGATACCAGCCTGCTCTAAAAGTCCCTTGTTGTAATAGAGTGCCTGAGCGGAGTTATTGAGAGGAGCTGCATAGAATTTGCCCTTCCACGAACCTGCGGAAATAGCAGCAGGTACATACTCGTTGATCTCGGCAGAAGTGATATAGTCATTCAAAGGAATGATATAACCCTTCTCTACGTAGCCAGAAGTCATCGGAGCATCGACACCGATTACGTCGACTGAGCTGCTCTTTGTGCTCATGACTGCTTCGAGAGCCGGGAAGTAGTTTGTATGTTCATAGCATTCAAACTCTACCTTGACACCTGTCTCTTCATAATA
>CAVHKW010000015.1:0-49614 GCA_963636745.1 uncultured Oscillospiraceae bacterium
TGTGCAGCTTAATGAGTTTGTAAATCACCAGATTGCACATAATATTGTAATTGTTTCGGTTGAAGGAGGATTCGAGAAGGATGTATTCAATACTCTTTGGGGAGGACATAAAGGATCGATCCTCGTTAAACCTGATCTTGATGAACTTTTACTCTATATGAATGATGATATGGTGGTTATAACAAAGCTCCCGACGGAAAGCCCTAAGGGGATAGGATGTTTCTGGGATACCAGACTTGAAAAGATGCTCGTAGATATTGCTGTCGATAAACTCCTGAGTAATATCGTCTATCATGGCGAGTATGAGGCAATCTATCAAGGGGCATTTAAGAAATATGCAATAGACAGGAGCCTTATGTTCAGATATGCAAGAAGACGCGGTGCTTTTGAAAAATACAAAGAGTTCCTTTTAAACGATGCTGCTCTGAAAGAGGAGGATCTTGATAAATGATAATCAGGGAAAACTTCAGCGAAGAGCATAGTATTGCAACACATATCTTCGGAAATCGTTTTTCCGGAGAGACGGCATCATACATGACAGCAAACATAATATATATGGCGGCATGTATTATGACTGAGACTCCATATGAAAGGATTGATAGTTATGAGAAATATGCTGATGAAAAGCTGACACAGTCTGACCTTAAGAAGCTTTCAAGGATGCGCAAGGCCCAGCCGATGCAATATGCATATTTAGTGAAGGCGGATAGATTACTGAGGGAATACAGATAGTGTAAATGTGTCTTCGTTTTGAATGGAAGGATGAATAACAGCCTTAGCTGTTGAGATCTCTCAACTGTCTGCGCTGATCTATTCTGGCATCACGCTCTTTGATGGCTTCCTTCTTGTCGTGGACGTTCTTACCTCTTGCGAGAGCTATCTTCATTTTGACGAGGTTGTCCTTTAGATAGATTTCAAGAGGAACTATCGTGAGGCCTTTTTCATTCACCTTTCTTGTGAACTTCTTTATTTCCATTCTGTGGGCAAGAAGGACTCTCTTTCTGTCTGTCTCGTGATTGAATATATTGCCGTGTGTATAAGGCTGGATTAGAAAACCCACGAGGATTAATGAACCGTTCTTGATTGTCACGTAGCTGTCGGAAAAGGAGCATTTTCCTTCTCTGACGGATTTTACTTCAGTTCCCTGAAGTGCGATTCCGCACTCAAGCTCTTCTATCATCTCATAATTGAAATATGCTTTTTTATTCTTCTGTATTAACTTAATCATGTTTAACCAATCTGAATCCATTGAACTCGGAGCAGCTCTCTTTTGTAGCTGTTCCTATTGTATTTATTGTTATGTCTTTATTGATGTAGCTTCCGCCCATGACGATTATGTCGTCATAGGGGTAGAGGGACGCTAAATAAGATACTTTTGAGCTGTCTATCAGTCTCATCAGAGGCATATACATCGTCTCCGTCATATCCCAAAGCTGGCCCATGAGCGCAGTCGGAGTCGAGTCGTCGGTCTCTCTGTATATCAGGCCGTCAACATATTTCTTGTTTTCAGCAGATTCTGCTGCAACAGTCCACTCTGTAAGTGTCGGGAGAGAATATACTGTGCCGTCAACACTACCTTTCCATTCGGCATAGGCGAGGGCGGCATAGTAGCTGATGTATCTGATGGGACGTGAGGAGCGTGATGTGAGATTTATGTCGGCAAGGTAGGATGAGTCGACAAGGCCCTCGTTTATCAGATTTTCAATGTTGCTCTTACTCCACTTTGGATTGTTCTCGACAAAGAGAGCGTATTCATTCTCGGTTATGAGGTTCTGTGAAATATAGAAGCTGTCATATGAGAGAGTCTGGGGGAGACTCTCGCTTTCGGGATAAGAAGTTTCACCTGTTTTTCCGAGAGTAATCGTTCCGCCTTCGTAGCGGTAAAAGGCGCCGTCTTTAGTCAGAGTAATCGGAGATGATTCATCCTTCAATGCAATTGTATCTACCTTATTATCTTCATACAGCCGTGTAAGATAGCTCTTGAGCGTTTTACTCTCATTACTTTCATAATTTATTTTATTTTCATCTAAAATCGAGAGAGCATCTTTGTAGTCGTCATACATGGTCTTTGATGAAATATGAAGCATACAGTAGAGCCATATATCTTCTATGTTTTCAATGTCCATTTCGACAGCGCACTCTGCAAACTCTTTAAAAAGCGGAAGATATTTCACGTCCCCCGTGTAGTCGGTTATGTGGGAGTACCGGGCTCCATTATATGCAAACTCGGTCTCTGCTTTCTCTCTCGCTTCATCCGTGTATGTGAAAGCAGGCTTTATTGTATAAACCTTATGGCTGAAGATAGTAAAAAAATACCTCCGTGGTATATTCTCCTCTGTCTCTCCTATTGTTATTCCTTCATATGTAAAAGAATAGCTGTGCTTTCCCGAGTGGGTTTTTATCACGGTACCGGAAGCGGAGGAAAGGTATCTTCCGTCTTCATATACACCGACAGAGGAAAGAGGAGTCTCTATTCTTATGTATGCTGTGTCACTTACGAGGCCCGGGAGGAGACAGAGAATAAAGAAGACGAAGAGCAGAAAGAGAAAGAAAAGAAAAAGTATATAATAAGCCGGTCTTATGCCGTGAAAGGGCTTAAGTACGACTGGATCCACTTCCGGATATTCAGGTTTTTTAAACATAGCATAAAGGTAAACATCAACTCTTCTCTTGTCAATTAAGGCTCTTAGGTGTTAACTTGTCTCTATGGAAAAATTCCTGGTCTGGGTGGAAGATTTCACCGCAAAGAAATTAACAAAAAGAAAAGCAAAAAGACAATATAACAAAAATAAGAAGAGAACCTTTCTCACGGAGGCGCTCGAGTGGCTCGACGCACTTGCTTTCGGCGTCTTCTGGGTAATAATCATCAACCAATTTCTCTTCCAGCTCTTTGTAATTCCGTCCCCGAGCATGGTGAGCACGCTCCTTGTCGGCGACAGAGTCGTTGTCAACAAAACGAGCTACGGCATTGAAATCTACCCGGGTGGACCAAAGCTTTTTGAATCTTCGAGGCGTGTTCAGAGAGACGACATAATTACATTCTATAATCCCGAATATGATTCGAAAGGTCCTTTCTTTGATATTCTCTCACAGGTTATCTACATGGCAACGTTGTCACTTGTTAATATCGACAAGGACAGTGACGGCAATGTCAGAGAGCGTCTATTTGTCAAGCGCTGTGCAGCCATCGGCGGTGACAGAGTAAAGTTTATTGACGGCGATGTTTATATAAAGGCGGCGGGAAGCGGGGAGTATGTTCCGGAGAGCGTTTTCAGAGAGGAAAACTCTCTTTCGCTCGCCCCAGCGAGGAGTGTAGATACATCTCTCTATTCCGCACTCAAGGCCGTGGCAAGACTCGAGGCTTATTCAGATAATAACCTCACTTACCCCAGATACCTCGAGAAAGAATACTCGAAGATGGCCGGAGGGGAGTATGACTACAAATTTGATCTATACGAATTCAACAGGTCATACTACGAGGAGTTGAGCTTCATCGACCCAGCGGATGTATCATACCGTGAATCATCATATAAGTACAAAGTCGGAATCTATGTCCCCGAGGGATCGGTTCTTCCTCTCGGCGACAACAGGGACAACAGCCAGGACGGTCGTTACTTCGGACCTGTCGAAGAGAGCGATGTTAACGGCCGTGTTGTTGCGCGCTTCTGGCCCCTCGTGCGCATAGCTCTTTTGACAGATGATTGATTCTTATATCCCGACTCGCCCGATTAGTTTATATATCCACATTCCTTTCTGCCGGAAGAGATGTGACTACTGCGCGTTCTACTCATCTTTATATAATTCTGATAAAGTCACTTCCTTCTTCAATGTGCTTATGGCGGAACTAGAAAAGGTCGTTGAGGAAATAAAGAAGCCTTTCTATACAATCTACCTCGGCGGCGGGAATCCGATGCTTCTCGGAGTAGAGAGGATAAAATTACTTCTTGAAACGGCAACGAAGTACGGTAGCGCAGAGGAGTGTACTCTCGAAGTAAACCCCGAGGATGTTACGTCCTCTCTCGATACTCTTTATCCTCTTGTCACACGTATCTCGACAGGAATACAGACAATGAGCGACAGAACGCTCTCTTTTCTCTCGAGAAGAGGAAGTTTGGAGGAGAACATAAAGGCAATGGAGTATCTCTCTCATTCTCCTTTTAACTGGAATGTGGACATAATGACTGCCATCCCCGGTACTGAAATATCCGATACGATTTACGACATCAAAAGTGTAATCAAATACAACCCCGGACACATTTCCTTCTACTGCCTTACCTTTGAAGAGAATACTCCTCTTATTGGAAGAGCGTGTCCCGTAGGAGAAGAAAAGGAGAGGGAGTTTCTGCTCTCGGGATGGAAACTTTTGAAAGAGAGAGGCTACAACCACTATGAAATAAGTGCTTTCTCGAGGCCGGGCGCGGAGAGCAGGCACAACTCCCTCTATTGGGAGCTCGGGCAGTATATAGGGCTCGGGCCGTCCGCAGAGTCGTTTCTGGGTTACACGACGGGGACAACGATGAGAAACACGGAGGATCTTGATTCTTTCATATCTGCTCCCGCCTTCAATTGTGAAAACCTCAATGAAAAAGAGACCGAAGAGAGTTATATCCTCACTTCTCTCAGAACAATGAAGGGAATAGACAAGAGAGAGTACAATCACAGGTTTTCATTTGATTTTGATGAAAAATATTCCTCACAGATTTCTTCCCTTGATAAGGCCTGGTATGTAAATGATGAGGATTCGTTCAGGTTGACAGAGGAGGGGATGATGATTGATGACACCGTCATCCTCATACTATCCATGGTTATTTGAGTGAACAATACCTATGGTATATTGACTGAAAAAGAGAGAAAGTGTAATTTTTTAAGGTATTCTAAAATTACAGAGGTATTTACATGTCTGGCCACAGCAAATGGGCAACTATTAAACACAAGAAGGGTATTGCAGACGCTAAACGCGGACAGGCTTTCACAAAGCTCATCAAGGAAATCACAGTATGTGCAAAGATGGGTGGACCTGATCCCGAGTCTAACGCAAGACTTAGGACTGCTATCCTCAAGGCAAGAGCAGAGAACATGCCTAAGGATAACATCGAAAGAGCCATCAAAAAGGGAAGCGGAGAGCTTGGAGCTTCAACTTTCTACGAACTTACATATGAGGGATATGCTCCCGGCGGAGTTGCCATTATCGTAGACACTCTCACAGACAACAAGAACAGAACAGCAAGCGATGTAAGAAGTACTCTTACAAAGCTCGGCGGCTCTCTCGGTGCTACAGGATGTGTCTCCTATATGTTCCAGACAAAGGGTGTCATTACATATTCAACTGAAAAATACACAGAAGATCAGATTTTCGAGGTTGCACTTGAAAACGGTGCCGAGGATGTTTCCACTTCCGACGATATCATCGAAGTAACAACGACTCCGGCAGATTTCGCAACTGTTCTCGAGGCTATGCAGGCAGCAGGATTCGAGCAGGAGAGTGCGGATGTACAGAGAATAGCTGATCAGACTGTTACACTTGACAGCGAGAAGGCTAACAAGGTTCTCCGCATTGTCGAAAGACTCGAGGAGCTGGATGATGTTCAGCAGGTATCCACCAACCTCGATCTTCCTGATGATTTCGTTGCAGAGGACTGAGGCTTGAATATACTTGGAGTTGATCCGGGACTTGCTAATACGGGCTGGGGTGTCGTTTCCTATGACGGGAAGACATACCGGCCTGTTTCTTATGGTGTAATTGAAACATCGAAGGATGAGTCCATACAGAAAAGAATTTACACAATTGCAGAAGACCTCTCAAAACTTGCAGTGAAGTATGAGATTGACGCTGTAAGCGTGGAGGATATCTTCTTCACGAAGAATATTTCCTCGGCCATACCGGTAGCAAAGGTAATCGGCGCCGTTATTTACAAATTCTCGTCAATGAATATCAAGACCTACCTTTATTCACCCAAGGAGATAAAGCTCGGGGTTGTCGGTCTCGGTAATGCCGAGAAGAACCAGGTGCAGGAGATGGTGCGTCGTATATTGAAGCTTAAGGAAATCCCTAAGCCCGACCATGCTGCGGACGCTCTTGCCGACTGCATCTGCCATGTCACACACAACGCCCTCCAGATATTAAAATAGAGAATTACTCTTTCGGGTAGTGTCTTTTTCCGGAAATTTAACTATCTTATTTATATGATAAATGCCATCAGAGGAAAGATTGTTGACATTAATGATAATTCAATAATCGTCTTAACAGAGTCCGGAGTCGAGTATTATATAGAGATTTCTCTCCAGAGTGCCACTAAATTCATGGCTCTCTCAAAAGAAGAGAAGGAGAATGTGAGAGTTTTGACTGTTCTTCAGCACAGGGAGGACGCAATGCTTCTCTACGGCTTCTACGACGAGAAGGAGAGGTTTGCCTTCAACGAGCTCATCACAGTCCCGGGCATTGCCAACAAGGGAGCATTGAAGATTCTCGGAGGAATTACAGTCGATGACCTCGCTCTTGCTCTCGACAGGCAGGATGTCAAGAAACTCAGTAAGATCCCCGGGCTCGGAGCGAAGACAGCGCAGAAACTCATTCTCCAGCTGAGAAATGTGCTTGTATTTGATGATACGGAAGAAAAGGGAGGAGAAAAGTCCGAGGGTGCCGTTGCTGTCAGATTCAAGGATTTCATCCTTTCCTTTACAGATATGGGTTATGACAGGAGGACTGTCATAAAAGCGGTTGAAGATACTATCAATGAAAAGAGTGAGCTCTATGCCGGGCTCTCTGACAGAGATATCGAGAAGAAGATATTCTCGTCTGTTCTCAGGAGGCTGAATTGATTATTGAAAACAAATTCGAACTTGACGATGCGGTTGTTGAAGAGAGAACGGTAAAACCTGAGATGATAGAGAAAGAGGAGGCTCAGGAAAATATTCTGAGGCCCAAATATCTCGAGGATTTCCAGGGACAGAAGGAGCTCAAGGAAAATCTCAAGATCTATATAGATGCTGCGAAGAAGAGGGGGGAGGCGCTCGACCATATCTTCCTCCAGGGACCTCCGGGACTCGGCAAGACCACTCTTGCATCAATCATCGCCAATGAGATGGGGGCCGACATAAAGCTTACAAGCGCCACTGCACTCGATAAGCCGAGAGACCTTGTCGGAATATTGACCAATCTCACAAGCGGCTCTGTACTCTTCATAGATGAAATCCACGGTCTCAAGAAATCCATGGAGGAGACACTCTATGTCGCCATGGAAGACTACAAGATCGACTGGGTAATCGGACAGGGACCGTCGGCAAGGACGATCAAGGTGGATCTGGAGCCCTTTACGCTCATCGGAGCCACAACCCGTACCGGCGCAGTCTCGAAGCCGCTTGAAAACAGATTCGGAATCCCCATCAAGATAGACCTGTATCCCCCGGATGAGCTTGCACTTATAATAAAGCGGTCCGCCCAGATACTCGGGGCAAAGATTACGGACGATGCCGTAAACGATATAGCAAAGTGCTCGAGAGGAACGCCGCGTATAGCAAACAGGATCCTGAGGCGTATAAGAGATATTGCCGAGATAAAGGGGAACGGTGTTATAAACAGGGAGATGACTCAGCTCGGGCTTGAGAAACTCGGAATTGACAATAACGGACTCGACAAGACAGACCGCGATATTCTCCGCATCATTGCAACAACCTACTCTGGAGGGCCTGTAGGACTCGAGGCACTTGCTGCATCTCTCAACGATTCGAGTGACACAATCGAAGTATATTACGAACCTTACTTAATGAGACAGGGATACCTCAAGCGTACGACGAGGGGACGCTGTCTTACACAGAAAGCATATGAAGTATTGAATATAGAGGATAGAAATGGAAACCAGGGATTTTTACTTTGACCTTCCTTCCTCTCTTATTGCACAGGAGCCGAGCGAAAAGAGAGGAGAAGACAGACTTTTACTATTGAATAAACATACGGGAGAATATGAAGACCACATGATAAGTGATTTTCCCTCTCTCCTTAATGAAAACTCGATCCTTGTCGTCAACAACTCCAAAGTCAGGAAGGCCCGTGTCTATGCAAAGAGCAGCGGAAGTACGGGAGTAGTGGAATTCCTGTTTCTCGGCGAAAACAGCGACCACAGCTGGAATGCAATTGTAAGCAAGGCTAAGAGACAGAAGGTCGGTAAGGAATATATATTCTCTTCTCTCAACGGGGAGGAGTACACAAGAGGAAAAATCTTGAGAGAAAACGAGGACGGAACAAGAGATATCGTATTCTCGTCACCTGTTAACGAGGATTTCTTTCTCACCTGCGGCCACGTTCCGCTCCCGCCTTATATAAAGAGAGAGGATAATTTCCAGGATGAGACAAGATACCAGACGATCTATGCAAAAGAGGAGGGGAGTGTCGCGTCTCCTACTGCCGGTCTTCATTTCACTCCCGAAATACTCTCCGAGATAAAAAAACGCGGAATCAAAATAGTCGAGGTCACTCTCCATGTCGGGGCGGGGACATTTCTCCCCGTCAGAACGGACAGGATCGAAGACCACCATATGCATACGGAAAGCTATGAGATAAAAAAAGAAGATGCCGATCTATTAAATGACGCGAAGAAAAGAGGCGTTGAGATAGTTGCAGTCGGAACGACAAGTACACGTACTCTCGAGAGTGCAAGTAATGACAAGGGGGAGCTTGTAAACCTCAAGGGGAGGACGAATATCTTCATCTACCCGGGATACAGGTTCAAGTTTGTGGATTCCCTTTTAACCAATTTCCATACCCCGGAGTCGACTCTTGTAATGCTTGTGAGCGCTCTTGCGGGCAGGGACAATATCATGAGAGCATATAAGCACGCAATAGACGGGAAATACAGATTCTTCTCCTATGGGGACGCAATGTTCATAAAAGATTGAGAAGACTAAGTTCCTTTTCTATCTCAAGTGTTATTTCTTCTATTTTCTTTCTTCCGTCGATTGTTATGAGCTTTACGCCCTCCGGGAGGGAGGAAAACTGAGAGAGGTAGTTTTTTCTTACAAGGGTGAGGTACTCCTCTCTTTCAAAGAGCTCTTTCTCTTCTCCTCTCTTTTCAATACGTGCCATGCAGTCATCGACGGGAGTATCGACAAAGATGATATAGTCGGCATGAGGGAATGGTGAGTTGATCCAGGATATGAAATCATAGTCGAGTTCGACACCCTGGTAGGCAATTGAAGAGTAGAAGTATCTGTCGGAAATTACTATTTCTCCCTCTTCAAGATGTTTCATTATGCCGTAGCTTTTGTTATAGAGGTGGTCGTCTCTGTCCGATGCGTAGAGTAGAGCGAGTGCGCGGGGAGTTGTTTCGAACTTCTTCTGGAGTGCACATCTAACGACTCTCCCGATGGGGTTATCCGTCGGCTCGTGGGTAATGAAGACTTTTTTATTTCTTTTTTCAAGCTTTTCCTTCAACAGGTGCATCTGTGTTGTCGTACCTGCACCATCGAGGCCCTCGAAAACAATTAATTTTCCTTTTTCTACCATAATTGTCCTTATTCATTTATAACTGTAAAATATAGAAAATATTCTATTGATTTGGCTTATAGGAAACAAGAGAAAGTATGAGATATCATAGCAATATAAAGACTGTTTTGATTGTGCTCCTCGTGGCGTCTCTCTTCTTTGTCTCATCCATCTTTCTCCTTGTCAAACTCAATCTTACGTCCCCCACATTGATTGTCACAAACCGTATCCTCTCCACACTCAGCGAGGCCGAGAGCGACATTACCTTCTCCTTCAAAGGTATGGAGCGTAATTTCCGTGACCGTGTCATGATA
The DNA here is from genome assembly GCA_963636745.1 of uncultured Oscillospiraceae bacterium. Lineage (GTDB taxonomy): Bacteria > Spirochaetota > Spirochaetia > Sphaerochaetales > Sphaerochaetaceae > Ornithospirochaeta. The sequence continues at coordinate 9,793 of CAVHKW010000015.1, forward strand.
AGGGACTTCAGCCTCTACTACAAAGGCGATAATATTGCCGCATTCGACACAATTGAAGTCAAACTCGGGTTGTTCGACATCATCTCGTATTTTTTGAACCTCGAAGGAGGCGCGGAGATAGATTTCATTGACGGCTCCGTTACATTCGATACCTCGATGTTCATTTCCAACGAAACGGATAGTACCGGTACTTCGAGTTCTCTACCCGATTTCTCGTCCTTCCTCTCGTCTCATAATCTCACTCTTTCTTTTGAGAATATCACCATCGAGTCGGATATCGTTTCGGGAGACCTCGATAAGTTTTCTGTCACCTACATCGGTAAGGATGATATGGCAATAGCAGAGATCAAGGCTCCGGAACTCTCTCTATCAAGTTACGGATTTGATATTACTCTCAATCAAAGCGACCTCTCGCTTAAATTCGGTGAGACGATATTCCTCAAGGGAAGTGTAAAGAACACAATATTAGGTAATTCTGAAATAAGGGGAAAAGTTGATGATATTTCATTCTCTCTCTCGTCAAAGAGCATTGAAGATCTTTCCTCACTTTGTTTCAACGCTGCTCTCTATACAAAGGACATTTCTCTCGAGGAAGGAGAAAACAAACTCACTCTCTCTTCTTCTTTCTTCATATATGACGAGAGCGGTATTAACGGGGAGCTCGACGCTGCGCTTTATAAGATGGGCGATATATCGCTATCAAGTAACAAAATAGCTCTTTTTCTATCCGACTTCGATAACTATAATCTCTCCCTTCCGTACATCCAGGGAAGTAACGGACGCGAGGAGATAAATCTATCAGGGCTCACTCTCTCGGGAAGCATAGCGGAGAGTAATCTTTCATTTATGCTGGAGAGCATCTCTTTTGATATTTCATCTCTCTCGGGAGATGTATTCAGCTCTGTCACACTGTCCTCGCTCTCGGGTTCATTCGACTACAAAGAGGGCTACAAACTCTCGCTTTCCCTTATGAGCCGGATCGGTACCATCAACGAGAAAATCGATGACATATCGTTCTCTCTCGAGGCTGCAGTCAATCTTATCGATGGAAAGCTTAAAGAGAGCAGACTTCATATTAAGGACCTTTATCTCGGGTACGGCGATATTCATAACTCATCATTTACATTCAACGGCGACCTCGACAGGGCTTATATAACCTTCGATTACGGCTCGTTTGATGTGGATTTACTTCTCTCGGTCAACAAGAAAACACTTAGCGGAAGTTTCCTTGTCCTCGACTATCATCCTTATTCCCTGATGCCTCTCTTCGGTCTCTCGGATAATTCTCCTTTCTCGAGTGAGAGCGTATTCAATTTCTCGTCTTATCTCAATCTATCGCTTGATGACGATAACAAGGCTGGCGGCACAGTCGAGTACAACGCTGATCTTTCGAGTTTGAAGATATCATTCATAGAGAGCTCCCTCTCTTCAAAGGGGAAACTCAAAATCGAGAGCGATAGGATTAATTTAAACGACATAACGATTTCCACCTCCTATTTCGATATCCTGCTCGGCGGTTTCTTCGATCTCGAAAAGATGCTGCCGTCCATCGATTTTACATCCACACTCAAGTCCGGGGAACCTCTTCTCGACGGCTTTGTCCACCTCGGGGAGAAGCGGAGCTATCTCTTCGCGGCCGATATTAAAGCTTTGAAGAATACGAGGATATCGGGAGAAGTTGATTTCAACAAGGAGGGAATTGTCTCCTCGTCTCCCGTGCTTATCACAGACGGTGTCAGACGCCCCTTCGATTTACTCTTAAACCTCAATGATAAGACATTCTCTCTTAAATCTAATAATCTTGATGTGAACTTAAGCTACTCTGACGGTATTTCAGGTTCAATATCGGCAGAGAGTCTTAAAACTCTGAGAGGAAAGGATGGTGAGGCGATCACCCTCGACGGCAGAGTTGATTACTCGTTCTCATTCGATGAGGGCATAAAGCTCTCTTCAACTGAAATTAAAGTTGAAAACCTTTTCTTCATCCCGTCGTCTCCCGATATTTCCTTCTCCGTCAATGCCGATAAGGATGTAATTAACCTCTCCGGCATTACATATTCCAACTCCAGTGTCAGCTACTCGGGCGTCTTGAAGTGCGATTTTATCTCGAATATTCTTGCCTTCTCTCTTAAGGAAGAGAACGGGGACGGTAAGATCATATTGTCCCTCTATAAAGAAGAGGAGTACGTCGCGGCATTCAAGGCTTCCGATATTTCCCTATCTCTTTTCGGCTACAACGACATGAAGGCATCTCTCATTCTCTTCGGCCGCGCACAGGAGATAGAGGATTTCTCATTCAACGGTAATATATCGGTCGAGAGCGAGAACAATGACGGAAGAAGAATAAACGCAGAGATCACAATTAACAGCGACAGGATAAACCTCGAAAACATCATCTACTCCTCCGACGATATTACAGCAACGCTTTCCTCCCTCTATTTTGATTCGAGGACGGGAAAGATAGGTCTTGAGGACGGAGTGGTATATCTTCCAAACGAAAAGGGTGACAGGGCTTATCCCGTCTCCCTCGGCTTCGAGCTCAAAGGGGATGTTGAACCCTCTCTTTCTCTCTATTCAAGTATTTCGTCAATCATCCAGACGAAAGGGGATGGTGCTGAGTTTGAATTCTCTCTCGACTATCTCGACATAGACTCTTCCCTTTTCAGAGTCGAAGAAAAATACTTTACGCTTAAAAAGGAAAAGAATTCTCTCCTTTTCGGCGGCAATCTCCTCGGCGGGAGCTTTGACCTCGATAATAAGAAGGGAGAAATAAAAGTCTCTCTCGAGCCGATAGTTTCCGCTTCTTTTGTCCTCGATATCGATGATAGTATGAGCATCAACGCATCAATCGAGTCATTCAACATGGCCCTTGTGAATATCTTCTTCGACTATCCTGTTCTTACATTCAGAGGAGACAGTGTCTCGGGTGAAGTTGCCTTGAGGCGTGTAAACGGGGAGTTCGAGCTCTCGGGTAATCTTACGGCGGATGAACTGGGGTGTGATGTGTTCTGGGTCGAGGACCAGAGTCTTATACTCCATAACCCGAGATTCACGATATGGGACAACGAGCTCAAGTCATCCTTTACATATGTAACCGTTCTCGATCATTTGACAGGTAAGAGGAAGATGATACGGATGGATGTCGGTGTTACTATGTCGCCGACACTCTCTCTCGAGAGATGGGATGTCGACGTATACATTGACAAGGACAACCCCGTGAGAGTCCGTCTTCCGCTCTTCTTTATCAACATCGATATACTCGGCTACGTCTACGGCCACTACAAAGCATCGAGCGACAATATCTATATGACAAACGACGGTGATGTATACCTCTCGAACACCACCGTATCGATCGGAATGAACGACTATCCCGGGTGGTACAACAATCTTACGGGCGGGTCACTAATGGATATGTCCCTCACTTTTCTCAACAACAACGAGATTATATATCCCGCAGGAGATGACCCAATCGTCTCGGTAATACTCCAGGAGAACAGCTCTGTCTATGCCCATATCGGGCAGAGCGACTTCTCGTGCTCGGGAGATGTCCAGATAAGAGGAGGGGAGATCTACTATTTCCAGAAATACTTCTACATAACAAGTGGTTCAATCTCCTTTGACGACCCCAACGAATTCAACCCGAAGATTTCACTTAGGGCAACGCTCAGGGACTACGACTCGTCTTCCGAAAGAGTCGAGATATATCTTGTTATGAAGGACAACACATTCGACAATCTCTCTCCGACACTCGAGAGCAGTCCGGCAAAGGAGCTGAGTGAAATAATGGAGATTCTCGGTCAGTCGATTCTCCCCGAGAGTGCATACGGCAGTGTCTCCGTGTCCTCCGTCGCCTCGCTTGTAACGGAAGGTTTCGATATCCTCTCGCGTCTCGGAATCGTAACGACGGCAACAAATCCTCTCTCGAGCCTTTCCTCGTCTCTCAAGAATGTATTCGGTGTCGATACATTCTCGCTCCATTCCAACATTCTCAACAACATCGTTACCGACACCATAAGCCAGGCTTTGAACAGCAGTGTCACAACATACTCTCCTATGGCGAGGTTCTTGAACGGAACGACGCTCAACGTCGGAAAATACCTCTCGCAGAACCTCTATCTCCAGATGATGGTCCATCTCCAGGCTGAAAAGAACAAGGACAGCTATACAATCATATCGGACGACCTCGCTCTCGACACGGAGTTCTCTCTCGAGTGGGTGAACGATGCATTCAACCTCACGTTCTTCACACGCCCGAGTTATTTCTCATTCTATTCGATCATGTCGACTTTCGGTTTCACGATAACCAAAACAATAAACTTCTAAACGAAAAACAAGAAAAACACATAGTCTTTATTTTATAGGTTAACGCTTAAGTTTATCTATTTTAATGAATTATAAATATGAATGCTCTTTACCCGTTATTTGTATTGATATCTTTTTTCTGCTAAACTAGGCGCGAGGTAACAGATGAAGAGAAGTCGTGTTGTTATTGTTTTGTTGATTTTGTTGTTTTTAATATTACCGCTTTATGCTGAAGATACTTCAGATGTATATGAAGGTAAGGTAATATCTGAAATAAAGATTGAAGGGCTGAAGAATGTCAAGGAGAGTACAGCTGCCTCTCTTGTAAAGGATTATGTGGGGCAGGTTTTTTCATATGATCTCTACAGTGAGATAGACACTCTTTTCTATTCTCAAAGCTGGCTTGACTACATGTTCGGCGACATTGAGCTCAGCACCGCTGATCCCTCGAAGGTCGTTTTGACGCTCACCGTCCATGAAAACCCGCTCATCAGCGACGTCGTCTTCACGGGAAACGAAAGAGTCATCAAACAGACTCTCCTGAACTCCCAGAACCTTGTGAAGGGAGGCTACTACTCATCGAATAATATCCAGGCCAATGCAGCACTAGTGAAGGAGTACTACATATCGAAGGGATATAAGGATGCAACTGTCACGGGAAGCTGCACATATGTCGAAGATGAAAATGCCGTAAGTGTCGATGACTCATATGACGGCCCCAACAAGGTTATTGTCGAATACACCATCAATGAAGGTAAGCAGTATAAGGTAAGGACAATCAACATAGAAGGTAACAGCGGCCTGACGACAAAGGAGCTCAAGTCGAAGCTCAGCACAAAGGAGAAGTCATTCTTCAACTCCGGTAACTACATCGAGAGCAATGTCACAGCAGACAGGGAAACTCTCAAGCAATACTACGCAACAAAGGGCTACCCCGATGCTGTAATTCAGGATGTAAGAATCGAGGAGGTGGCAGAGGAAGAGACAGATAAGACCATCTATCTTACCGTTACTTTCGTCATCGAGGAGAATGAGCTCTGGACTATCGGAAGTGTTACTCTCAGCGGTAATGAAGCATTCACGACGGAAGAGCTCTCCGAGCTTATATCGATAAAGGAGGGCGACCTCTACAACAGCGACAAGATCAACTCCGTCTACACAAACCTCGCAACCAAGTACTACGACAACGGCTACGTCTATTCCCAGATAATCGCAGACAGTGAAAAAGATGAATCAAACCACAGAGTCAACATCTCGTTCGATATAACGGAAGGTGAAATTGCGAGAATCAAGGAAATCCGGATCAACGGACTGACAAAGACTAAGGCATATGTTCTCGAGAGAGAGCTTGCAATAAAGGTTGGAGATGTCTTCTCGCGTTCGGCTTTCATCCAGTCCCAGCAGAACATGTACAACACATCTCTTTTGAAGAACATCACGGCCAACATCTATCCTGTAACAGATAAGAGTGAAGACGAAGAAGGCGAGTATGTCATATGTGAGTTCAACGTCGAAGAAGGGAACACGATGGAGCTTCAGTTCGGTGCGACATTCGGTGCCAACGAAGTAGACGGCTTCCCCGTCTCGGGATTTTTAAGTCTCTCCAACTCAAACCTCTTCGGGGAGGCAAAGAGCCTTTCACTCTCGACGGAGCTCAGCCCGACGACGCAGTCTGTTTCAATTTCACTTGCCGACGGCTGGGTCAAGGACAAGAGATGGAGTAACTCCGTTTCATTCAGCATCGCAAGAAACGTAAGAAGCAGCACTCTCCAGAGAGGAGTTGCATCCACATACTACGATGGAAGAGACGATGATCAGGTTACATATCCTTTCGGATACAATTCCGCTCTCGAGTGGTATACCTCCGGTCAGACAACCCCGAGTGCATCGAATTTGATGAAATACGACAACTGGTCATTCACTCTCGGTTACTCTTCGGGATACTCATGGGTCTTCTCGGCGGGAACACTCTCCCTCACGGGCGGCGTATCGGTCGGACTCAACAGGGCATTCTATGATTCCTCTCTCTATGATCCGTATGAGGTTCTCATTACCAAGTATCATGAGAAGTGGCAGTTCTCAAATAAGCTCAGTGCATCGGTCAACTGGGACGCAAGAAACTACGTCTCTCGCACTCCACACGGCTATGTGGCATCACTCGGCTATACATACGCGGGAGGATTCCTCGGTGGACTCTCCAACTACAACAAGCTCACCCTTGCACTCAGCATGTATACCGGCATTCTCAGAATAGAGAACAAGGAGAAGGAGACAGCAAAGAATCTCATCCTCGGTTTCTCTACAGAGGTCGATTTCATGCTTCCTCAATACTGGAATAAGGATAACACCGGCTTTATGTGGCACGATGCAAAGGACGGCGCTACAAAGTACGAGATGCTTTATATAGACGGTATGAACATCGGACGCGGTTTTGCAGTCCAGACAGATAAGGCATTCCTCTGGAACAACCAGATCGATCTTACGTATCCTCTTGCCGAGGATGTAATATCACTCGAGGGCTTTGTCAGCGGAACTGCTGTCACATCAAAGCTCAAGAATCTCTCCTTCAGCGCACTTGACTGGTACTTTGCTGCAGGATTCGGTGTCAAGATGGAAATTCCGGGATTCCCGCTTGGACTATATCTTGTAAAAAATGCTACACTTCTCAGTGGAGAATCCTTTACACTTAATAAGGGATCTCTGTTCAACTGGGGAGGTAACAGTGGTTTGAGCCTTGTACTGGCAATCACCACTTCAATATATTGATGGAAGAGAAGAAAAGCGAATTGACGCCGATGGTGCGTCAATATATGGAGATAAAAAAAGAGCATCAGGACAAGGTGCTCTTTTTCCGTCTCGGCGATTTCTATGAAATGTTCAACGAGGATGCCGTTGAGATATCGAAACTGCTGAATCTCACGCTCACTCACCGCGGCACCATGCCCATGTGCGGAATCCCGTACCACGCTGCAAAGAACTATCTCAAGAGACTTCTTGAATACGGAAGGAAAGTTGCCGTCTGCGAGCAGTTCACAACGGGCGACAAGAAGCTCATGGAGAGGACGGTCACAGCAGTCTTCACACCGGCAACAGTTGTCGACGACGAATACCTTGACTCTCTCTCTTCCTCATACATTGCATCGGTTTATATCGAGAAGAAGAATATCTACATAGCCTGGGCCGATATTACAACAGGGGAGTTTAAGGTAACACATCTTCTTCAGGACGCTCTTTACAGTGTGCTCGAGTCGTTTCTTTATAAGACAGAGAGTAAGGAGATTATAGTCCAGGATGACAATTATTTCTCAGATAAAGAATTCAGACGCGTTATCGACTCCAACTGCCGTATGGTAAGTAAACTTCCCGGGTGGTATTTTTCCCTTAAGGAAGGGCGGAAAAGCGTTGAAAAACAATTCGGTCAGAGTGCCCTGAGACTTCTCGGCTTCGACGAAAAGGAGAGGGAGCTATGTGCAATAGGCGCTCTTCTTGATTACATAACGGAAAATGTTAAAGCAGATCTTCCCCAGCTGAGGTACATCGAGAGGGTAACGGACGAGGAGTATCTTGTTCTCAACAGTGCAACTGTAAAAAACCTCGAGCTTGTACATAACCTCAACGACAACAGCTCCGACTACACTCTCTTTTCATCAATCAATTATACAAAGACTCCGTCGGGAAGACGCTATCTTAAAGACCAGATCCTCCACCCATTATGCAATAAGGAGAAGATTGAAGAGAGACTGGGGTGGATAGATTATCTCTACTCGGATGCTGACGAGAACAGGAGGGTGAGTGATGCCCTTTCTTCTGTCAGCGACCTCGAGAGACTCAGCGTGAAGGCAAGTATGAAGAGGGTGACGCCGAGAGACCTCATTGCAATAAGCGAGAGTATTTCCGAATTTGTAAATCTTCTCGAGAAGAACGAAAAATATCTCTCTCTTGTGGACGATACCTCTTTTGACTTTCCGCGTCTTATCGAGTTTGCAACCTCCGTTGTAAAGGCGATCAACAGGGAGTGCACGAACATAAACAACGAAGGAACGATCATCCTCTCCGGATATGACGCGACTCTCGACAGTCTCCGGGAGATTTCCTCCTCCGGAAGTTCTCTTCTCGATGAGTACCTCGAGAAGGTTAAAGCCGAGACAGATATATCATCACTCAAGGTAGGGGAGAACAGAATAATCGGGTCATATCTAGAAGTAAGTAAAGGTCAGCTCGATAAGGTTCCATCCTATTTCATCAGACGGCAGACTCTTGTCGGGGGTGAGCGCTTCACAACCGAGGAGCTCTCGAATATACAGGAGAAGATATACTCGAGTAAGGACGAGGAGACGAAGAGGGAGAGGGAAGTATATAACAAGTTCGTAAATGAAGCTTATTCTCTCTATCTCGATATAGAGAAGATGGGGGAGATTATTACAAAGCTTGACTTCTACTCCTCGGGTGCACTTCTTGCTAGAGCTAAAAATTATACTAAGCCCGAGATAATCGAGAGCGGCGAAATCGACATCGTGAACGGCAGGCATCCCGTTGTTGAAGATAACACGGAAAACTATGTTCCGAACTCTTTTTCTTCCGCCCCGTCTCGTTTCAGCCTCATCACGGGACCCAACATGGCGGGTAAGTCGACCTACCTCAGGGAGATAGCACTTATTTCACTTATCGCACACATGGGTTATTTCGTTCCTGCTGAGACGGCGGTAATCCCGCTTATCGACAAGATATTCTGCCGTGTCGGAGCCTCAGACAATCTCTCCCGCGGAGAGAGTACATTCCTTGTCGAGATGACGGAGTCGAGCCAGATACTCCGCTCCATGACTCCGAGGAGCCTTGTCATAATGGACGAGATCGGGCGCGGTACCTCCACCGAGGACGGAATGAGCCTCGCATATGCAATCATGAACTATTTGATAAAAACAAATGCAATAACGCTCTTTTCAACTCATTACCACGAATTGACAATGCTCGACACGAGAGGAATACAGCTTTTACATATGGCTGTTCTTGAAGAGAAGAACAGGATCACATTCCTTCGTAAGGCGGAAAGCGGGGTGTCAAAGAGCAGCTACGGCCTCCATGTAGCTAAACTTGCGGGAATTCCGAGAGAGATAATCCAGGAGGCATCGTCTTTCATGAAGAGACACTTTGCGGACTACTCTTTCAACAGTGAAGAGGGAAATCTATTCCTCGATTACGATACATCGAATCCCTCATATTCAGAGATAATCGATGAAATCGAATCCTACGATCTCAATTCATCGACACCTCTTGAAGCTATGAGTTTTATTTCAAAGTTGAAGAAAATACTTGAGGAGGAAGTAAAGTGACAACAGCTCAGGCTATTTTTACAATCAGTGTTATCTTCTGCTCTCTTGTGACTGCAGTCCATCTCGACAGACGCTTCATGGAAAGGGAGATTATCGGGGACATTACAAAGTGCTTTCTTATCCCGACTCTCTATTTTACGCTTTTTACTGCGTCGAAGGCATTTCCGAGGACAATACAGAGACCATGGCTTCTGATTCTCATAGCCGTCTTCTACACACTCGGCGATTATATGCTTCTCGAGAAGGAGCCGTTTTCGCGTTTTGTTGTCGGGGCCATCTCGTTCAGCGTCGGCCACATGTGCTATGTCGTCTATTTCAGCCATTTCGGCCTTAATGTTTATACTCTCATCGGTGGAATGGTTGTATTCGGTATCCCGTATTTCGAGGTCTTCAGATATGTCCTGGAGAAGAAACCGAAGCACAGCTACGGCGTTCTTGCATATGCACTTACGCTTTATCTATTTGCAGTCGGTATGTCGGCAGTCTTTTCGTTTCAATATCTCAAGACAAGTATCCTTGTATTGATCGGGGTGATACTCTTCATTTTCTCCGACAGCACGATTGCACTCAGAACAATAACAGGCGAGAAGAAGCATATATCATTTCTTATCATGCTGACATATGTACTTGCAAATCTTTTCCTTGTTCTGGGGGTGTGGTGTATAAATGTGCCTGTCGCCTCTTGACAACGAAGTGAAAGAAATGTAATTTAACTTTAGTTTCATTTAAAGTAATTTAAAATGGACCGGGAAACCGAGTCCTTTTTTTATGAGGTATAGAATGCTTAAGAGTGACGCAGAGGAATATACTCTATTTAACGAGATAAAAAGTCTTGTCTCGGGCTTCTCTCTTCTTCCTGTCGAGGTCACACAATCCGATCTCAAAGGACGTACTCAATTGAGAGTAATTCTCTATAAAAGGGAGAGTGAGATCACACTTGACGAGCTTGAGGCGGCATATAACATCATCTATCCCCGCTATTCGGTACTCTTCTCGGATAGGGATCTCTCCCTCGAGGTTTCGAGTCCCGGGCTCGAGAGATCGTTCAAGGATACATATGAGTTTACCGTTTTTACCGGTAAAAGGGTGAGACTCTACTCAACGCTCTATTCTTCATATGTAAAGGGTATCATCAAAGAAGCAGACGACTCATCCGTTATCCTTACTCAATATTTTATCGAGGACAGAAAAGAAGGCGGCGATGAGATTAAAATTGAATATAGTACAATAGCTAAGGCTAAATTGGATTATTCTTGGGAGGATAAAAATGATTAATCTGACTAGCGAAATAAACTCGATGATGGCTGAAAGGGACATGAAGCTCAAAGAGGTCATCAACCTTGTCAAAGACATGCTTCGTTTTGCATACAAGAGGAAGTTCGGCACAGACGAAAACGTCAAGATTAAATTCTACAGTGATGACAGAAACAATTACTATGTCGAGATATTTGCCAAGAAGGAAGTTGTAAACGAAGAGGATTATTATAATGCGGTAACCCAGATTCCTCTTGACGAGGCACTGGAGTTCGCAGGAGAGGACAGTGGAATCGACGTGGGAGACGAACTCGAGATTTCGCTCGATCCGAAGACCTTTGAATACTCGGCTGTCCAGTCGGCAAAGCAGCGCGGACAGGCAATCAGCCGCGAAATTACAGATGACAAGATCTTCTACAAGGCAAAGAACATCGAGTTCTCGCTTATTAAGGGAGAGCTCAAAAAGAAGGGAAGGAACAATTCCGACTGGTTTGTCGATATCGGATTCGGGGATGACAATCTTGCCGTATTTCCCTTGAGGGGGCAGTCCCCCAGGGAGACCTATGAGGAGGGCGATACTCTCCGCTTCTATGTCGAGAAGGTCGATAAGGGAGACGATGAGCCTGTCAAGGATCCCAGGACAGGTAAGATCAAGAAAAAGAAGAAAGGCGTAAAGATCTATCTTTCCCGTTCGAACAAGGAGTTTGTCAAGGCACTTCTCGAGACACAGCTCAGGGAAGAGCTTGAAAACGGCAGTGTCGTCATTAAGGGCATTGCAAGACAGCCCGGTGTCAGAACAAAGATCGCAGTCGATACAAAGAAGAGCGACACAGATCCCGTCGGAACGACAGTCGGTAAAGACGGCTTGAAGATCAAGACAATCATGAACGAGCTCGAGGGCGAGAAGATCGATATCATACGCTATGACGCAGACCCGATCGTATTCATCGCCAACGCTCTTGTTCCTGCACAGGTACAGAGAGTAATCGAGATAGATCCCCAGAGTAAGTATGCCATCGCCATCGTCGATGACACACAGCAGGGTTTTGCAATCGGACAGGGCGGTGTGAACGTCAAGCTTGCCAAGGCACTCTGTGACTGGATCATCGACGTCAAGACAAAGACACAGTTCAATGAAATGGATCAGACAATGATGATTCACGAGACTGTCGGTTCTCTCTTCAAGGATGAAGGCGAGAGCACTCCTGACGAGAGCAGAGATGAAAACGACGAGACAATCTCGAACGAGAAACTCGGTATTGCCGAGGACGAGACTCCGATCAGCGAATGCGGCTTCGACTCAACGCTGGTTGAGAAGCTTCATAACATAGATATATGGTCAATCGAGGAATTCTTCGAGTATTCCAACGAAGAGCTTCTCGAGAGAGGCTTGACCCAGGAAGAGATCGACACTGTCAGAAGCAACGTCGAGATTGTAACCGACGAAGACGACTCGGGGACTTTCGAGTGTCCTGTATGTCATGAGATGGTTCCCAACACATCTACAGTATGTCCTCATTGCGGTGCTGAATTTGAATTCGAGTAATAGACAAAGGTTAATATGGTTGAAGAAAAGAAAGTAAAAGTTAACATCATCAAGAAGGCTAAGGAGAACCCCGCCATCGAAGAGGAGAAGACACAGTCTCTGTCCCCTCTAGACGAGAGCGTCGAAAAGAAGAAGGTCGTTGTAAAACTCAAGACTCCCGTGAAGCCCGTTGTCAAACCCGTTCTCAAGGTAAGGGAGAGTGCTCCCGCTCCAGAGAGCGTTAAGACGGCATCAAAGGACGAGAGGGAGAAGAGTGTCAGAACAAGTCCGACTTCCGCTCCCGAAAAGAAGAATGTCAGAGACGAGAAGAACCATGTAATCGACGGTAAGTCCTTCATGGGTAACGGCTCCCACATTCAGAATACGCGTATCCAGTCGACGATTCATTCGGGCCCGGTAATCATCCACAGGGAGGAAACACCGACAGAGGCCACACCCGACACCCAGTCACGCCCCCGTGTTCAGGGTATTGTCGGCGGAAGGAATATGAACTCTCCGAGAGTTGCCGGCAACATGCAGCGGGGTAACTTCCAGCGTGATAGAAACGGCTACCAGAAGAGAGATAACTCCTTCAACCCCAGTGGCGCGAGGTCTTATTCTCCCGATCAGTCGAAGAGCGGTGGCTTCTCGAGGCCCAATAACAAAGGTCAGTTTACACCGCGATTCGGTCAGAACCCGGCGCGTCCTCAAATGGGGGGAGGTAATCCGCTCGAACTCAACCAGAAGAACGGAAACCGCAAGACCAATCTCAACTCCTCGTCGAGGAAGAAGGACAAGGACAGCAAATGGGACAGAGATGAAGAAGTCGACTTTGCACTCGGAAGAAAGAAGAAGGACGAGGCAAAGAGAGCTGCAGTTCCGAACAGCATCGACATCATGGAGAACATCACTGTCGCAGACCTTGCAAAGAAGATGAATCTCAAGGCAAGCGATATTATATCGAAGCTCTTCAAGATGGGCATGATGGTTACTATCAACCAGCCGCTTGATCATGAGACAGCTGAAATCATTGCTTCCGAATACGGATGCTCGGTACACCTTGTATCTCTTTATGACGAGACAGTCATCGAGACTGAAGAGGACAGAGAAGAGGATATGGTTCCGAGACCGCCGATTGTTACGATCATGGGCCATGTCGACCATGGTAAGACAAAGCTTCTCGACGCAATCAGAAGTACCAATGTCGTTGCCGGTGAGTACGGCGGAATTACACAGCATATCGGAGCATATAAGGTTACGGTCCCGGAGAAGGGCGATATCGTATTCCTCGATACTCCGGGTCACGCAGCTTTCTCAATGATGAGAGCCCGCGGCGCTCAGGTGACGGATATCGTAGTACTTGTCGTTGCAGCCAATGACGGTGTCATGCCTCAGACGAAGGAAGCCATCGACCACGCAAAGGCCGCAAAGGTTCCTATCATAGTTGCCATCAACAAGTGCGATCTTCCTGAAGCAAACCCCGACAGAGTCAAGCAGCAGCTTTCGGATCTCGGTCTTATGCCCGAGGACTGGGGAGGCACCACACTCTACTCGGAGATTTCCGCTCTCAAGAAGCTAGGGATAGATGACCTTCTAGATACTATTCTTCTCCAGGCCGAAATGCTTGAACTCAAGGCCAACCCCAACTGCCGTGCGCAGGGTAAGGTGTTAGAGAGCAAGATAGACCCGGGTAGGGGTACCGTTGCAACTGTCATCGTACAGAAGGGTACTCTCAGGCAGGGTGACTACTTTGTCGCGGGAATATACTCTGGTCGTGTAAGAGCAATGTTCGATGACAAGGGAAATAAGATTCTAGAAGCTTCTCCTTCAACTCCTGTTGAAATCATAGGACTGAGCAACATTCCGTCGGCGGGTGATCCCTTCCAGGTTACGGAAGACGAGAAAACTGCAAGAAGTATCGCAACAAAGAGACAGGAACTCGAGAGACTCGGAGAAGGCAGTGCAAGAAGCAAGGTCACACTCGAGAACTTCAACGAGAAGATCAAGGAAGGAAAGATCACAGACTTCAACGTTGTCATCAAGGGCGATGTCCAGGGCTCCGTCGAGGCTCTTACTGGAGTATTGGAGAAGCTCAGCACAGACGAGATCAAGCTCAATGTCATCCGTGCTTCAGCGGGAGCAATCATCGAGAGCGATATTACCCTCGCCTCAGCATCCGACGCCATCGTTATCGGCTTCAACGTCCGTCCGACACCGCGTGCACAGGCACTTGCCAACGAAGAGAAGGTCGAGATCAAGAAGTACAACATCATCTACGATGTCGTTGATGATATCAAGGCGGCAATGGAAGGTATGTTGAGTCCGGAGACGAGAGAGGTCGATATCGGAAAGGTCGAAGTCAGAGATACCTTCAAGGTGCCTAAGGTCGGCGTAATTGCAGGCTGTATGGTCACCGAGGGCAAGGTCAAGCGTAACAGCCTTGTCAGAATCATCCGTGACTCCATCCAGATCAACAAGGATATGGTCAAGATATCGTCGCTCAAGAGATTCAAGGATGATGCCAAGGAAGTCATGGAAGGATTCGAATGCGGTATAGGGCTCGAGAACTGGCAGGATATAGCAGTCGGCGATGTTCTTGAGATCGTAGAGACTGAAGAGATAAAGAGGAAGTTGGATTTCAATGAGTGAGTTCAGTCAGGAAAGATTGGAGAATAAGATACTTACATCTGTCTCATCCCTAATCGTGGGTGGAGCTATAAAGAATCATAATCTGAATACTCTTGTCTCTCTCACCCGTGTAGATCTTGCTCCCGATAACTCGGAGGCACGTATCTACGTCTCGTACATAGAGGATAACGCCACTCTTGATAAGTCTGTCGAGGCACTCAACGGTGCTTCGGCATTCATCCAGGGAAGGCTGGCCAAAGTCCTAAGGACGAAGAAGACCCCTGTTCTGACATTTATCAAGGACAACTCATACATTGAAGGTGAAAGAATCAACAGACTTATAGATGAGTTGAATAAGAATGAGTGAATGTTTCAGAATTCTCCTCCTCGATAAAAGCGAAGATGTGACATCTTTCTCATCCCTGGGGGAGATAAAGAGAGAATATAAGGGAGAAAAGGTCGGACACGCGGGGACACTCGATAAGTTTGCTTCCGGCCTCATGATCGTAATGGTGGGGGGAGCGACGAAACTCAACCCCATCTTTTCTTCCTTTGACAAGAGCTACAGGGCGACGGTGAAATTCGGAGAGGAGACGGACACCCTCGACAGGGAGGGGAGGGTCATTGAAACATCTCCCGTTATTCCGACTCTCGACGATATTAAAAAGGTCATTCCTACGTTCATAGGTAAGCAGAAGCAGGTTCCTCCTGTGTACTCGGCCGTACATATCGAGGGAAAAAGAGCATATAAGGAAGCGAGAAAGAAGAGAGATATCGTGATGCCCGAGAGAGATATCGTCATTTATGATATTTCCATCGAAAGCTACACGCCGCCTTTTCTTACATTTACGGTCTCCGTATCGAAGGGGACATATATACGCTCCCTCGCGCGGGACATCGCTCTTTCTCTCGGGGCAAGAGGACACCTCGCAACCCTCAGACGTCTCTCCATAGGACCGTTTACTCTTTCCGATTTAGATAAGGATACGGACTATCTACTTGATAAGACGGAGCTTTTCTCATCTATCTATTTTTCTTCTCTACACAGAAAGGAAATAGAGAACGGTATGATAAGAAAAGAGTGGATAGAGAGGAGTGTTAATCCCTCCCGGCCCTATGCATATATCTACATAGGGGACGAGCTCTACGGCTACGGCTTGGCGGGGGACAAAATTAAGATAATGGCAAGGAAGGCTCAATGGAGATAATATCGTTCGATACTTTATATATTGATAACCCCCTGAAAAACCTCGATGCGATATTGACCATCGGAGTCTTCGACGGCTTTCATCTCGGACACAGGGCCCTCCTCGAGAGAATGCTTTCTTTACACGAAAAATACAGCGATTCATTACTCGTCCTCATAACATTCAGCGTCAATCCCAAGACCGATAAGCCGAAGAATGTCGACACGCTTAGACTGAGAGAGGAAATCGTTGAAAAACTGGGGATAGATTATTTCGTCATTATTGACTTTTCCCCCGAATTCAGTAAAACTTCTGCTTGTGGATTTATAAGGATGATTTCTTCTTCTTTAAATCCTGTGGCTGTTGTAGTCGGAGAGGATTTCCGTTTCGGATATCCCGAGAAGAGTGCAAAAGCCGGAGACCTCGCTTCTTTATTTCTTGAGGAAGGGAAGAAGCCGGAGGTTGTTATCGAGAAATCAATTCTTACCGAGGGTGGAGAGAAAATCTCGTCAACTCTTGTAAGAAGGGTGATAGAGAATGGTGAGGTTGAATGTATTTCAGCTCTTACCGGCCGGAATTACAGAGTCGACCTTATGCCTATACCTTACAGGGTGGATTCGAAGGTTCTGGTTATATTGAGATCTTCTATCCAACAGCTTCTGCCGCCACCAGGAGTGTATTGGGCCGGATTAGCTTATTCGAACGCTGAAAGTACGGATGTAGTTGTCTCTATATCGGACGACTCTGTCGTATTGAAGAGCAGGAATGGAGAGAATTTGGTTAGAGAAGGTGTGCAATTAGACTCAATCTATTTTTTGGAGAAAGAAAATGGTATCAAGTGAAGAGAAAAAGGCAATTATCGAGAAGTTCGGCGGCAACACAGCCAACACAGGAGATGCAAAGGTTCAGGTTGCACTTCTGACAGCAAGAATCAATGACCTTCAGGGTCACTTCAAGCTCAACCCGAAAGATCACGCATCAAGAAGAGGTCTTTTGATGCTCGTCGGTCAGAGAAGAAGACTTCTTGCCTACATCAAGAACAGAGACATTGATGAGTACAGAACTCTCATTGCTCAGCTCGGAATCAGAAAGTAAATTGAATATCAAGCCAGAGTGACCTCTGGCTTTAAATATTTAATAAAAAAGAACAATAAAAGAAAGAAAGAAGGGTTTTTTAATGTCAAATGTAACAAGTGTAAAAGTATCAGTCGGCGGAGAAGATCTTGTCTTCGAGACAGGCAAAATCGGAAAGCAGGCTAACGGATGTGTGTTCGCACGCTATGCAGGCAGTGTAGTCATCGCAACAGTATGCTGCGGAGAAGCTCCTTCCGAACCGATTGATTACGTTCCGGTCTCAGTCGAGTACAACGAAAAGTACTACGCAGCCGGAAAGATCCCCGGAGGATTTTTAAAGAGAGAAAGCAAACCGAAAGATAAGGAAATCCTGGTCTCCCGTCTTATCGACAGACCTATGAGACCTCTCTTCGACAAGGCTTTCGGAAGAGAGATCCAGATTGTTCCGACAGTCGTCTCCTCGGATATGATCCACACTCCGGATGTAGTAGCAATCAATGCTGCTTCCTGTGCCGTAACTATTTCAGATATTCCGTTCTACGGACCTATCGCAGCTGTAAGAGTTGCAAAAGTCAAGGACGAGTTCATCGTCAATCCGACATTCCAGCAGATTCCCCAGTCATCTCTCGACATCGTTGTCGCAGGTACACATGACGGTATTACAATGGTCGAAGGCGGCGCCAAGGAAGTAAGCGAAGACGATATGCTTGAAGCAATCGCAAAGGCTCAGCCTGTAATCAGGGAAATCTGTGAAGCACAGACAAAGATGCGCGAGCTCTGCGGAAAGGAAAAGCTTCCTCTAATGGAAATCAAGGAAGAGGACCTTTCATGGTTGGAGCCTGTGAAGGAATATGCTTATCCATTGGAGAAGGAAGCAAGCTTCGTCAAGGGAAAGATGAACAGAGGAAACGCTCTCTCTGCTGTCCACAAGGACGTAAAGGAGAAATTTGCTTCTCTCATTGCCGAGGAAGACGGCAGAATGGACGATGTTGACAAGATGTTTGAGGATATGGAGTACAACATTCTCAGAGCATCAATTCTCAACGACGGTGTCAGAACAGACGGCAGAAAGGTCACTGAAATCAGACCGATAACATGTGAAGTGGGAGTTCTCCCGTGCACACACGGCTCGGCTCTCTTTACACGAGGTGAGACACAGTCTCTTGCTGTCACCACACTCGGAACAGTCAGCGACGAGCAGCTCTTCGACAACATCGACGGAGAGAAGACATATTCAAACTTCATGCTCCACTATAACTTCCCGCCGTACTCAGTCGGTGAATGCGGAAGACTTACAACAGGTAGACGTGAAATCGGACACGGACATCTTGCTCAGAGAGCACTCGAGGCAGTTGTTCCAAAGAAGGATAACTTCCCATATACAATCAGAGTCGTCTCCGAGATTATGGAATCGAACGGATCGTCTTCAATGGCAAGTGTCTGCGGCGGTTGTCTCTCCCTCATGGATGCAGGTGTTCCTATCTCTAAGCCTGTTGCAGGAATCGCAATGGGACTTATCACAGAAGGTGCAGACTACTCAAAGTATGTAATTCTTTCCGATATCCTCGGTGAGGAAGATCACCTGGGAGACATGGACTTCAAGGTTGCAGGTACAAAGGATGGTATTACAGCTTTCCAGATGGATATAAAGATTGCAGGTGTCACACCCGAGATCATGAGAAAGGCTCTCAATCAGGCAAAAGAAGGCAGAATGCACATCCTTTCCATCATGGCCGACACACTTCCATCTCCCAGAGCAGATATAAGTGAACTTGCTCCGAAGATTCTCACAGTCAAGGTTCCCGAGGATAAGATCGGTGCCGTTATCGGAACAGGCGGAAAGACAATCAGAAGCGTTGCTCTCGAGACAGGTGCAGAAATCAACATCGACGACAACGGAACTGTCATGATCTACGGAAAGAACAACCAGAGTGCACAGGAGGCTAAGCGCCTTGTCCTATCTATTGTCGAGGAACCAGAAGAGGGTAAGATCTACCACGGAAAGGTCCAGAGAATAGTAGATTTCGGTGCATTCATTGAAATTCTTCCCGGAAAGGAAGGACTCTGTCATATCTCAAGACTCGGTAAGGGCAGGGTGAAGAACGTCTCGGATGTTCTCAAGGTCGGTCAGGAAGTCGATGTCAAACTCATTGAAATCGACAGAATGGGAAGACTCAACCTCTCCTACATCGATGCTCAGGGCGATAATGCCGAAGACGAGAGCAAAGATAATAAAGACGAGCACAAGAGCGAGAGAAAACCACGCCGTCCTTTCAACAAGGACCGTGCTCCAAGAAAGAACGAGAAAAAGGAAAACTAATGGCTCTATCTATTCGTTTCAGGAAGAAGGATGAAAGTATAATGCTCCCCTCATATGAGACAGAGGGCTCTGCCGGTGCAGATATAAGAGCTTATATTCCTTCTCCCGTGACGATAGAGAGATTTGCCCATGCTCTTATCCCCACGGGGTTGTATCCCGAAATTCCCTCAGGCTATGAGATACAAGTCAGGCCGAGAAGCGGACTAGCGTACAAGAAGGGGATAACTGTTCTCAACACACCCGGGACAATCGACAGCGATTACCGGGGTGAAATTATGGTTAATTTAATAAATCTCGGCGACGGGGAGTTTGTAGTTAATAACGGTGACAGGATTGCCCAGATTATCGTGTCACCTGTAATGCAGGCTTCTTTCTTGCAGTGTGACGAGATTTCAACAACAAGGAGAGGAGAAGGTGGCTTCGGTTCAACTGGGGTTAGATAAAGTTTTCTCCTCCCGACTCATTTCGAGGTATATTTCAAAAGAGTTTTTCAAGAGTTTCATAGTCTCTTTTCTCTTTTTCTTTGTAATTTTTTTCGTTAATTCGATTCTCCTTCTCGTGCAGCGTATTCTATTGAAGAATATTTCGCTCTCTTCGATGCTCGAGATGGTTGTGCTTTATATGCCGCAGTTTCTCGTCTATACATTTCCCTTTGCAACGCTGACGGCATCCAGCATGGTCCTGGGGGATATGTCGTCGTCAAACGAGCTTCTCGCCCTGAGAAGCCTCGGAATAAGCAGACTCAAAATTTATCTCCCTCTCATCAGGATCGCGCTCTTTCTCTCCCTATGCACATTTCTTGTTTCGGATGTACTCCAGCCATACACAAGCGTCATCTACCGCGATAAGCTTGCACTTCTTATGGCCGAGATGCCGACAATGGAGATAGAGAGCAATTCGACAAACAGCATAGGTAATGTCATCCTCTCCAACGGAAAAGCCGACGGAGACACAATCGAAGATATCGTCCTTATTACAAAGGACGAAAAGGATTACGATAAGACAGTCGTGAGCCGTAAGGGAAAAGTAGAAATAATCGACACGGCTAATTTCGTCTACGCGCTGACTCTCGAAAATCCCGAGGTGTTGATCAGCGATGTCTCGAGTGCCTCGAACTTCTCATTTGTCGAGAGCGAGAGTGCAACTCTCTATCTCGATTTCTCCTCCCAGATTCCGTCCCTTACGTCGACAAGCCCCGTCAACCTCAGTTCGTCCGATCTTGTTTCGGTCATCAGGGACAGAAACAATAAAGAGAGGGAGGACAGATCATCCTACTGGTGCGATATAGAGGACAAGCTCCTCTCGATTAATTCCATATTGGACAAAGACACATTAGACGAAGATGATGTAAACCGTATAAACGATATATATGGTAATATCGCACTCCAGGGAAAGGAGCCCGTCAACTTCTACGGGCAGTATTATAAGAGCGAGCTCACAAAGAAATACGCGCTCTCTCTTGCGTGCTTCGTCTTGACGCTTTTAACGCTTCCCCTCTCGAATATAAGAGTGAAGTACGGTAAGCTCACCGGCTTTGCAATATCGATACTTGTTGCCGTAATTTACTGGTACATGCTCTTTGCCGCCCAACTCTTCATCTTCGATATTACATTCGAGCCCTACATTTTGATTCTCGCTCCCGATATCATAATTGCACTTATTGCTCTTATAATGCTCTATATAAACAGGAAGGGAAGAAGTTGAAGACTCTCGACAGATACATCATCTCATCAATAATGAAGACAAGTCTGATTGCAACTCTTGTCTTTTCCTTCATTCTCTCAGGTGTCGAGATATTCCAGAGGATGGACAGCATAATAACGGGAGGAGTGGAGTTTCTTCCCGTCTTCTTCTATTCGCTTCTCTCAATTCCTCAGTATTTTCTTATGGTTTTCTCCATCTCGCTTCTCTTTGCCTCTACTTATTTCCAGTCGTCATTGAGTGCAAACAACGAAAGAATTGCCTTACTCAATGCGGGAATCAGCAAGTGGCACATATTCAAGCCCATCTTCTTTCTTGCGCTCTTTCTGACTCTCTTTTCTTTCATTCTCAATGAAACTGCCCTCAAGGAACTCGAGAGCGTGAGAGTGCGTGTCTCGGAGGAACTCTTCGGAACAACATCGACAAGCGACAGCAGAAATATCGTCCTTAAAAGCGACAACGGATATGTCGTCTACACACGGCGTTTCATCGACAGGGAAAACAGAATAATCTCTCCTATTATTGTCGAAGAGAAAGACGGTGTGATTATAAGAAGAATCAAGGCAGATGATGCTGTATATTCCTCGTACTGGACGCTGAACAATGCCCTTATCTATGAAATGAACGAAAATGGAGAATTTGTTCTCGAGAGGGAAAGTACACTCTCTCTCGAGAATCTGACACTCTCTCCCGAATTCTTCAAGGCAAATAACATAAATATCGAGACAATGACAATAAAGAGTGCATTTGAATACCTCTCGCGTCTCAGGACTTCCGATAAGGATGCCTGGCAGGAGAAGGCGACGGATTACCTCAGAAGTCTCTTCGAGCCGTTATCGGTTTTACTTCTCTTATGCATATCTGCATCCTTTGATTATAACGTAAAGAAGAATGTTCTTCTCTTTTCCATTATAGAATCGTTGTCTGTTGCTGTGGTATATTATGTCTCTGATATGGTATTCTCCATATTCTCCCATCAGGGAGCATTCCCTCCTGTTCTGTCAGTAATACTTCCGGTATTATCGACAATAGTAATAGCAGTCGGAATAAACGAGTTTGGAAAGAGAGTATAGTTATGGGTATATACACAGAGTTAAAGAGAGATAAGAACAGCAAGGCGAGAATAGGTATTGTCCATCTACCTCACGGAGACGTAGAGACACCGGCATTCATGCCTGTCGGAACTAACGGCACAGTCAAGGGTATTTATCACGATAAGATAAGAG
Source organism: uncultured Oscillospiraceae bacterium (assembly GCA_963636745.1). GTDB lineage: Bacteria > Spirochaetota > Spirochaetia > Sphaerochaetales > Sphaerochaetaceae > Ornithospirochaeta. The sequence continues at coordinate 32,340 of CAVHKW010000015.1, forward strand.
AGATCGGCTATAAGCTCATTCTCGCAAATACTTATCATATATATCTAAGACCCGGTCTCGAGGTACTTGAGGATTATAACGGCCTCCACAACTTCTCGTCCTGGGACGGCAACATCCTCACCGACAGCGGCGGCTTCCAGGTCTTCTCGCTCTCGGGATTGAGAAAGATCAAGGAGGAGGGTGTAACATTCCAGAGCCATATAGACGGCTCGAGACATATCTTCACGCCCGAGAAGGTTGTTGACATCCAGAAGGTGATCGGGTCCGATATCGCAATGTGCCTCGATGTATGTACACCTCCCGAGATTGATTATAAGAGCGCAAAGGAAGCGTGGAGAATAACAAAGCTATGGGCTGAGAGGAGCCTCGAGGAGAGAAAGAAGCTCGGGGAAAGCTTCAGAGGAAATCTCTTCGGTATTGTGCAGGGTAATTTCTATGAAGATTTGAGACGGGAAAGCGCGGAGACTATTTCCAATATGGATTTCCCCGGAATCGCCATCGGGGGATTATCTGTTGGGGAGAGCTGGAGAGAGTTCAGAGATATGCTTTCCTATACGGCAGGATACATAACAGAGGAAAAGCCGAGATATGTAATGGGAATAGGAAGTCCCGACTACATACTCTACTGCGTCGAGAACGGCATCGATCTCTTCGACTGTGTCCTCGCAACACGTATTGCACGTAACGGCGCGGTCTTTACTGACGACGGCCTCTTAACGCTCAAGAAGGCGATGTATAAGCTTGATCACGGCCCCCTCCAGGAAGGGTGCACATGCACATGCTGCCGTGAGTATTCACGAGGCTACATGCATCACCTTATAAGATGCAACGAAATGCTCGGGGGAATGCTTGCAACGGAGCATAACCTCAAATATCTTTATGATTTCGTCGAAAGAATAAAGACAGCAATCAGGGAAGACAGATTCCCCGAATTCAAGAGGGAATACCTCATGAGGTATTACGGAAGAGAAGAGTAGGGATTAAGGCCGTCCAGTGCCCTCTTTTTTATTGACCAAATGTTACTAATTTTGTTTAATTTTCTACGGAGGCCTTCTTGTAAGATACCCTTATAAGCTGTTCTGTCATCCAAATTCAAAGAACATATTTATGAGGTTATATGATGAAAGAAGGTAGAAGTAGTCATATAGGAGAGAGTATTGTCAGCATTCTCAACGGAATGGCACAGGGCTTATTCTCATCCTTGATTATCGGGTTGATCATCAAACAGATCGGACACTATCTCAATATTCCGCTTGTCGAGAATTTCGGACAGATCGCTCAATATCTGACGGGGCCGGCAATAGGAATCGGCGTCGCACTTTCTGTCGGGGCTCCGAATTTAGCGCTCTTTGCTTCTGCCGTCACAGGTGCAGTAGGCGCCGGAACAATCGTACTCGGGGACGGTGCTGTATTCTTGAAAATCGTTACGGGAGAGCCTCTCGGGGCGTGTATTGCCGCATTAGCGGGAGCATATGCGGGAAAGTTCATCAAGGGAAAGACACATGTCGATATTATCCTTGTTCCTATGGTTACGATAATAGCCGGGTCTCTTGTCGGAACGTTCATCTCACCCGTCGTGAGCGCTCTCATGAACGCATTAGGTGCATTTATAAATAAGCTCACAACACTCTATCCCTTCCCGATGGGAATTCTTGTTTCCGCTGTTGTCGGTATTATTCTCACACTCCCGATTTCTTCTGCAGCTATTTGTATATCTCTCGGTCTTGATGGTCTTGCAGCAGGAGCAGCATGTGCAGGATGCGCGGCGCAGATGATAGGCTTTGCGGTATCGAGCTACAGAGAGAATAAGGTCGGGGGACTTATAAGCCAGGGACTCGGAACATCAATGCTGCAGATACCGAATATATGGAAGAACTGGAAGATATGGATTCCGCCTACTGTCGCCTCTATGATAACAGGCCCTGTCTCGACGTGTCTCTTCAAGATGACAAATAACGCGGCAGGAGCGGGAATGGGAACAAGCGGACTAGTGGGGCAGTTCAATGCAGTAGCCGTAATGGGCGAGTCATGTATATGGCAGATAGCAATAGTACACTTCATCCTTCCTGCTCTTATTTCTCTTGTGATATCTCAATACATGAGAAAGAAGGGATACATCAAGGACGGAGATATGCTTCTTCAAGCTTGATTAATTTTTATTCTGTAAATGAATTATTGAAAGTTTGGAGCGTGTAATTGAAAGATCGCGATGCCTCCGGGGAGATTGTGTTACGATATCCGTATATGTACATCAAATCTGGCAAATATACTGCTCCATACGATTGGATAATTAGGGTGAGCGATGTGGTGACCAATCAAAAAAAGAGGACATCGTTTTGATAGATAATACCGAGTATGGTGTCCTCTGTTGCTTTTGAAAAACCAGCTCGCATTTGAGCTGGCTTTATTCATTAATTTCGTAAGACTTAGAATTGAACCTTTTCGACAGAGAGAATGAGGTAGGTTGTGTTTACGCTTCCGTTCTTGAAGTCAACTTTTTCCCCTTTCTTATGATTGATAAGGCTCTCTCCGATCGGTGCGTTGATGTCGATGATTCCGTTGTCGGGATCAGATTCCCAGCGTCCGAAGAAAGTAAATGTCTTCTTCTCTTTTGTCGACTCGTCTTCTATTTCGACGCGGGTTCCGAATCCGACTCTGTCAGAGAGTACATCGTCCGGAGACATGATTTTGACTGACGAGAGCTCGTTGGCAAGTCTTTCGTATTCCCTGTCAAGGAAGACCTTGTGGTCCTTTGCATACTGGTACTCGGAGTTTTCTCTGAGATCTCCGAGCTCGCGTGCCGTCTTTATCTCATGGAGAGTGAAGGGGATCTGGTTCTCCTTTATGTCGATAAGTTCAGCCTGCTTTTTATCAAAGGATTCCTTTGTACACATGAATCCTCTCATGACTGATACCTCGACTTCCTTCTCTTCCTCTTCTTCCTTTTCTCCGAAATCAAATGACGGGAACCTCGAGAGAATCAAAGCCTTGAATCCTTCCTTCTCCTTATCACTCAAACCCGGGTTCCATACAAGGTGGGAGGCAAGCTTCTTTATGCTCGCTTCATCAGCATCTTTAAGGTACTTCTCGAGTAGTCCGTCCGTTATGAGAGCGTCCCTGAGAGCCTTACGCTGTCTGTCGTCGGAGTAGGTCGAGAAGAGGAACGAAAGACAATTGAGGAGGGATAATATGTAATTCTCCTTCTTGATCCTGTAACTCTTGAGTGTCGAATCATTGACACCGTTTTCGACAAAGAAGCAATAGGCGATGAGATTGTTCTTGTAATCCGAGAGTGCACGCTGTGCGTATTCATCGAACTTCTTCGAGTTTACAAGCTGCATCTTCTTCATGAGCTCTTTCGTCGGGTTGACTGGGAAGATCAATTCAAGTACATCATATGCCTTCTTGTCGGTTTCACAGAGTAGATCGAGATAAGCCTTTCTTGTCGCCTTGCATGAGAGATTCTCATAGCATACCTTCTTTTCGATGAGAGAGAGGGGAGTGTAGAGTTCTCTGAACGATAGATCTGACTGTACAGGTACATTCTTCTCGGCCATCATCTCGACAACAAGGAGCGCCTCTATTCTTGTATAATAGCTGTTCTTGTCATCCTTGAGGTAGGAGCAGAAGTAGGAAACCATCTCTAAAAAGGCATCGGAGCCGAGATCGATGAGATCATCACTTGATTCGATTATCTGGACAACTCTCTTCGAGAAATCCTTGTAGCCGATGAATGTTTCATAGAGTCTCTCCTCTCTTGTTAGAGGGTAATCTCTTAAGTGGAACGTCGTCTTGTTTATGATGTCGATATAAGGATTATTGATGGCGTTGTTCTTGATTTCCTTACTTACACTGTCCCATTCCTTGTCGGAGAGAACAGAGGGAACAAGTTCGTCCTTCATATCCTTGATCTGGGAGGACTTGTTGGGGGATGAGATAAGCATCGTAATCAAGAGCCATTCGATACCGCCTTCCGAGTAGATCTTCTCCTTTATGACTTCACTCTTCTTTCCCTTCTTTATCGCCCTTATATCCTGCGGAGAGAGGGCTGTGAGGCTTGTAAGAGCATTCTGGATATTGATCTTTATCTCGTCTCCGGGGCGTGTCGAGAATTTGACGGTAAGAATTCCGGCGGGAGAGACATCGGTGATGAGTCCGACTTTCTTTGTTGCGTTCTGGAGGACATAGGTGTTCTTTGAATAAGCTATGTTCTTGATGAAATCATCGAGCGCTTTAACGGGATCCGTGTTTGCCTTTGTGACATCGAAATGCTTCGAGCACTCCGAAAAGCGTGTGGACTTACCGTATCGGAGACGGAGAATGTCGGCAAGCTTATGTCTTATCTCCTCATCGTCGGGGTTGATTGAGAGAATCATTCTGATGACATCGATTATATTCTCGATGTTCTTTTTCTTTACAAGATTTGTTGTTTCTTCTGTAAAGCTCTCCTTTTCCTTATAGAGGTAATCGAGGAGAAGTTTCCCCAGTTCAAGCGCAAGTTCGCTCTTTCCAAGTTTTATAAGATAAGTTGAGTAGAAGGAGTAGTCGCTTGTATCGTTATCGAGAAGCTTCTTGAAGACAGATCTTGTCTTAGCTGTGTCGGGTGTGACAAGTAGACGGTTGAGAGTGCGCTGATAGTAATTTCTTGCGCTCTTCTTCTCACCCTTCGCCTCATAGTAGTCGGCGAGCTCTATTATGATTTCCGTATCGTTGCTGTTGCATCTGACGTACTTTTCATAATATTCCCACTTCTTCTCTTCGTCTCCTCTGCTTCCCGCGATCTCTCCCAGGACTCTCAGGGGTGTCGGGACCTCGGCCTTCGAAAGTATTGCTTTTGCAATGAATTCGGCAGCGTCGTAGTTACGTTTCTCGTGGAATGTATTCATGAGGTTGTTGAGCCTAATCTGGGCTTCATGTGGATTGAGATCGAGGTTGATTCTGCCAGCTACGAAATTGAGAACTATCGAATCAGGATACTCATACTCCATCGATATGGCTTCCTGTCTCAGATTCTCCTTTGTCTCAACCTTCTTCATTGCAAGAATAGATGCATTGATCTCTTCAAGTGAAGATACCTTGTATGAGAAATATGGGTTTTTTCCAAGTCCTTTTTCTTCCTGTAGTAATAATTTAAGGTCAATCATACTTACCACCATTTTTTCTAATTCAGTTTTGATAAAAAAAGAAATCCCGGGCATATTACTGCTCGGAAGTTCCTTTTGAATCCAAGTATAATATAACACAAAAAAATTGAATTGCAAATATTTTCGATGTGTAGAAATTATGTGTGGAACAAAGAGTTAACACTCTTTATAATTCAAGTCATGAGTAGCAGAGTATTGAATATATCTCCTTCATTGTTGGCCTGTGATTTCTCGTCCGCACGCGACGCCCTCAAAGAGATCAGCGACTCGGGATGTGACTACGCCCACTTTGATGTCATGGACGGTCATTTCGTTCCCGATATCACATTCGGGGCGAAGTTCATAAAGGATTTGAAGAAAACAAGTGATTTGATCTTCGACACCCACCTGATGGTTGAAAAACCGGAGAATTTCATCCCCCGTTTCGTCGATGCCGGGTGTGATATCATAACAATCCATAAGGAGGCTACATGCCATCTCGAGAGATGTATAAGCATGATCAAATCTTCAGGTATAAGTGCGGGGGTTGCCATAAATCCCGGAACAAGCGTCTCGGAGATAGAAGCCGTTCTTGATGAAGTTGATTATGTTCTTGTCATGACAGTCAATCCCGGATGGGGCGGCCAGAAGTTCATACCATCCACCATCAAGAAAGTGAGGGAACTCGAGCTCAGACGTAAAGACGAGGGCTACAGTTATAATATCGAAGTCGACGGAGGAGTCGGAAAGTCGAATATTAAGGCGCTCTATGACGAAGGTGTTACGCTTGCCGTAATGGGGACACAGTTTTTCAATGCTCCCGACAAGCTCTCTTTAATAAATGAAATTTACGAGATATTAGATGAAAGCGGTAATTCAGACTGTTAAGGATGCATCGTGCACGGTGGACGGAGTCGTTATAAGCGAAATGGATGAGGGACTTCTTGTTTATTTCGGTCTCGATACTGATGACACTCCCGACGATTTAAAACCTTTTCTCGATAAGATCCTCCGCCTTAGAATTTACCGCGGAGAAGACGACAGAAAGATGAACTACTCCATCCGTGATAAATCTGATAAGGTAATGCTCATAAGTCAGTTTACGCTACTGGGGGACCTCAAAAGGGGAAACCGTCCGTCTTTCGACAGGGCCATGAAAGGGGAGATGGCCGCAGAATTATATGAGAAGGCGCTCTCGATACTTGAGGAAGAAGGTGTTACCGTAAGCCGTGGTGTTTTCGGCGCACATATGGAAATAAGGTACATGAATGACGGCCCCGAGACATTTATTTTAGAAATGTAGTCTGAATTTTGACAATTTTTCGCATTTTTCGGGTATATATAATAGAGGTGAATATATGGCTAAGAATAATTATTCGGAAAGTAACAACAGTGACGGGAGAAAGGAAGCTTTGGAAGCTGCAAGACTCCAGATCGATAAGGAGTTCGGAAAGGGATCGTTGATGAAACTCGGTGACAACAAGGATGTACTAGATGTCGATGTAATTCCATCGGGCTCCATTCTTCTTGACGAGGCACTGGGGGTCGGAGGATACCCGAAGGGAAGGATAATAGAGATCTTCGGTCCCGAATCATCTGGTAAGACAACTCTTGCACTCCATGCAATAAGCGAGTGTCAGAAGAAGGGGGGAATCGCGGCATTCATCGATGCAGAGCATGCGCTCGACCCCGTCTATGCAAAGAACCTCGGTGTCAACATCGACGACTTATGGATTTCCCAGCCAGATAACGGGGAGCAGGCTCTCGAAATAACGGAGCGTCTTGTGCGCTCGGGAGCAATCGACATAATCGTAGTCGACTCCGTTGCAGCTCTTACGCCCCAGGCTGAAATCGAGGGCGATATGGGCGACAGCCACGTGGGACTTCAGGCAAGGCTCATGTCGCAGGCGCTTAGAAAACTCACAGGCATTCTAGCTAAATCAAATACAACGATAATCTTCATCAACCAGATAAGAATGAAGATCGGCGTTATGTTCGGCAACCCCGAAACAACTACAGGCGGTAACGCACTCAAGTTCTATGCATCTGTAAGACTTGACGTAAGACGCATAGAATCCATCGGAAAGAATGCAGACGAACTTACCGGTAACCGCATTAGAGTAAAGGTTGTAAAGAACAAGGTTGCACCTCCTTTCAAGAAGTGCGAGATCGATCTTATGTTCGGAAGCGGAATATCGAAGATGGGATCCCTTCTTGATGCCGCCGTCAAACTCGATATCATCGAGAAGGCCGGAGCATGGTATTCATATAACGGCGAGAAGATCGGACAGGGCAGGGACAAGACTATCGAGTACCTTGAATCCAACAGCGATTTCACATCCACTCTCGACGCCGTTGTCAGAGAAAAGATGTTCCCCGAGAAGAAGAAAGAAGAGAAGAGTGAATAAGAATATTCAATCTTTCGGCAATTGTATATTTTTGGACTCTTAATGTAATTTTATTTTAACAAATTCTTGACGAAGAGTGACGCCTCAATTATTTTGTAGGCGTCTAATTAATTAGACTTCAAGGAGTTAAAAATGAAAAAGAAATTATTGGTTTTATTACTTGTTGCTGCTCTTGCACTTACAACAGTTGCAGCTAAGGATGCACCATTCAAGGTCGGAGCACAATTCGGCTGGGGCTTTGATAACTTCTATGCAAGAAGTAAGTTTACAAACGACTCTTCAACATTTTCTGATGTATTAACAAAGGTAAAAAACAACGGTATTGCAGCTACAGTTGTCGGCGAATATGAACTCAGCGACAATTTTGCCCTCAGAGCCAATGTCGGTATAATGTATGCAGGTAAGGCAAAGGTATCTGTAATTAACAAGAAAAGTTCATCGGAAGGTACTGAAGTTACAAAGAGTGAAAAGAGTGGCCTCTATTTTGATGCAACATTCTGTTTGAAGTATACATTGAGCCTCTCGAATGAACTCTCTCTTTCTGCTGTAGGCGGAGTTGAACTTCTTACTGGAAAGATCTTCAAAACAGGTAATGCAGACACAGACAACAGTTTGAAAAATCTTGCTTTCGGTCTTAACCTTGCAGGCGAAGTTGCTTACAAGATCAACTCCAACATCTACCTCAACGGAGGTGTCAGCGCTTCATGGTTCATGATCAACAACAATGAATACTTCAAAGAGAGCGAGAGTAAATACGGTCAATATAAGTATTCCTACAAAGTCAACTCTCTCTATTTCAGACCATATGTCGGCATGACATACGCTTTCTGATAAAGAAAGAAACGATTTCCCGGGCTGTCCGTTTGTGGCAGCCTATTTTATTTTTAAGTCAAAACAAGTAATATGAGTGGGCATTATTTCGGAGTTTATATGAAAAAGTTATCTCTAATCATAATTGTTTTGCTGTTATCTTCATTATCGTTATTTGCATCGTTCAATGTCGGGCTCGACCTGGGCTATGGCTTTCAAATGATTAATAAGACATATAATGCTGATACGATAAAATACAGAAACAACGGTTTTTCTGGTGCTCTTTATCTGGGCTATGACTTCAATGAAGACTGGGGAATAAGAGGTAAAGCCGGTATCTCCTATTATGGTAAGACAACTATCAACGGCATATCCCATGATGATTTCAAAGACTCCGGTCTTACTTTTGATCTGGCGCTTGACGCAGTAAACACGACCTCCATCAACTCGGCTGTCGACTTTGTTACTTTCTTCGGCTTGAAGATGGTAAAGGGTAATGTTTATAAGCAAGTTAATAACAATACGGACCGTTCTCATTTTGCCCTCGGAGTTAATGTAGGATGCGAAGTTGCATATGAAATAGTGAATAACCTCTCACTTCATCTCGGTGCTGACTGCGCATGGCTTTTCTTTGCAAAGAGTCCTTATCTTAAGGGAGAGGGATCGAGTGCGAGGGTTAACACTTTCATTCTGAAGCCGTACTTCGGAGCGGGATACAGTTTCTGAGATAAAACATGGCAGAAGAATTCGACGCTGTACTTGAAAGAAAGGAGAAACAGAGCTTTCATCTTCCCGGAATTCTTTCCGACAGGAAGGATTTTGACGGACCCCTGGATCTCCTTTTATTTCTCATCAGCAAGAACGATGCTAATATATATGATCTCCCGATCTCTTTGATAACGGAGCAGTTTCTTTCATACATAGAAGAGAATAAGGCCGATATAGACGACCTTGCCGATTTCTACAGGATGGGTGCGGAGCTTTTATATATTAAAACCAGGCTCCTTCTTCCTCAGGAGACGACGCTCGACGAGGAGTACGAGGACCCGAGAGACGACCTTGTCGACAGGCTCATCGACTATCAGAAGTACAAGAGATACACAGACCTTCTGATAGGTGCGGATAAAAACAACCGCCTATATTTCGACAGACCCGAAAATCTCTTTGCAATTCCCTTCGAAGACAAGGATCTTTTTCCGGGAGTAACGCTTGCCGATATATGCCGTACCTTTTCAAATATATTGAGCAAGACTCCCCCGAGTAAGATATTCAATATATACCAGAGTGTATCGATCAAGGAGAAGAGGGCGCTCATGAGCGAACTTCTCGACGAGAGGGAGAGTATAACAATCGAGGATCTTATTGTTGACCGGGAGAATCCTCTCCATGTAATATGTTCTTTCCTCTCAATCCTTGAAGCTGCGAAGGACAGGACAATTCTATTCAGACAGGACGAATGCTGGGGTTCTATCTACATCACAAAGAGGCCAATTGACTGGGATCCAGACAAGGCCGATGAATATGACAGGGAAGCCGATATATATGAAAAGGAAGACCTGTGTGATGCCGAGGATTTCTCCATTCTGACTAGGGACGCCGAAATGAGGATAGATGACCTTGTGGAGGAGAAGAGAGAAGAGAGGGAGAAAGCAGAGCCCGGGGATGAATATGAGTTCACGGGAGAGGAAGACGATATCGAGATAGGGGATGATGACGACGATGAATGGTAATGAGTTGAGCGAAGAAGCGAAAATAATAGAAGTTGTGCTTTTCATCGAAAACACTCCGCTTTCTATTTCAAGAATCCATGAACTCAGCGGTGTTAAGGAAGATGAGATAGTCGATGCACTGCGGGAGCTCGGCGAGAATTACAAGGATCGTAATTCGGGGCTGCTACTTCTGGAAGAAGAGGATATGTACTCCTTTCAGCCCGTTCCCGAGCTCTATCCACAGCTAAGAGCAAGTTACGGCCGTAAGGTCGATAAGCGCCTCTCCCGCGCCGCACTCGAGACACTCTCGATCGTTGCATACTCCCAGCCCATTACACGCTCCGAGATAGATAAGATCAGAGGTATACAGTCCGACAGCATAGTGAGGCTCTTGAGGGAGCGTGATTATATAAAGGTCAACGGCAGAGCCGATAAACCCGGGCACCCGTGCCTCTACTGCACGACACGTAAGTTTTTATATGAATTCAAACTGAAGTCTATTTCAGATCTTCCTAAACTCAGTGAAGCCGATAGACTTAAATTCGTAAAGGAAGAAGAAGGAGATTTATTTAACAATGTCTGATAACGGTTCTTTGTTTCCTATGAGGCTGCAGGCCTTTATGAGTAAGTGCGGAGTTGCATCCCGCCGTTCAAGCGAAGATCTCATCGCACAGGGGAGAGTCATGGTCAACAACAAGACCGTGAGGGAAATGGGATATAAAGTCAATGAGGACGACATCGTCCAGTTCGACGGGGATACTATCGAGCTTCCAGAGAAGAAGTATTATATCGCACTGAATAAGCCCAAAGGATACGTATGTACGAACTATGACCCCAATGAGGACAGGTATGCGCGGAGCCTTATCGGGATAAAGGACAACAATCTTCTCTTCAACGTCGGGCGTCTCGACAAGGAGTCGACGGGGCTTCTTCTCTTTACGAACGACGGCGCATTTGCAAACAAGATGATGCACCCGAAGTACGAGATAGAGAAGGAGTATATAGTAAAGCTTAACAGACCAGTCGATTTCGACGACCTCAACAAGGCCCTTGACGGTATTTACATCGATCAGAGCACTCCCTACAGGATCAGACGCTATGATCTTATCCCGAGAACCAAGGAATATATAAAGGTAACACTGACGGAGGGAAAGAACAGGGAGATAAGAAAGATCTTCAGTTACCTCGGCTACGATGTAAAGAGCCTCACAAGAATCAGAATCGGCTGTGTCAACCTCGGCGATATGGTTCCCGGTGAGTGGCGTAACCTCACAGCTGCCGAGATAAGCGGACTTATCAGCGGGAAGAACAACACAAGGGAAGTCAGCCCTAAGAAGATGAGGGTTGTCTTGAAGAAGAGAGGGGAGAATTAAGGTGGTTATAGCAATAGACGGTCCTGCGGGAAGCGGGAAAAGTACGATAGCAAAAAGAATTGCCAACGAGCTCGGCTGGTATTTTCTCAACACGGGATCTTTCTACAGGGCATATACACTCGCGCAGCTCGAAAAAGGTCTCGATCCTCTCGATAAGGATAGTGTTCTCAAAACTGCACGGGAGACAGAGCTTACTGTCAAAGACGGCGACATATGTATCAACGGCGTCGACAAGGAGAAGATGCTCCATACTCCGCTAGTCGATAAGTACGCATCCCCGGTCTCGTCGGATCCGAGATTGCGTGAACTTGTAACGGATGAAGTCAGGGCTTTGTCCAAGGGAATGAACATCGTTACCGAGGGCAGAGACACCACGACAGTAATATTTCCGGAAGCTGAATACAAATTCTACTTTGACGCATCGGCTGCGGAGAGAGCAAAGAGGCGGGTCAGGGAGCAGAGCGGCGTAACATACGATGAAGTTCTCAAATCTATATTGGAGAGAGACGAAAATGACAGAAATAAAGCTGTAGGAGCTCTTAAAGTGGCAAAAAATGCCATTTATATTGACACCACCAACTTGACTATAGATGCTGTTTGTGAGAAAGTTTACTCTGCTATGCAAAAGCATTGAGCGTGGTAATTTAGTAGTAGGAGAAAGTGGCATGGAAAAGGAATCAGTGATGCAGTCAATTTTAGAACAGCATCTTATGTCAATTCCAGAATTAGAAGTCGGTCAGATCGTAACCGGTACTGTAGTACAGACAAATGACGAGACTGTCCTGGTTGACATTGGTTATAAGTCAGAAGGACAAGTTCCAGTTGATGAATTTATCGAACTCCCGAAGATTGGTGACAAGGTAGCACTTACAATCTTGAAGCTCGATAACGGCAGAGGTCAGGTAGTTGTTTCAAAGAAGAGAGCAGAGGCTAAGGAAAAGACTGAGGCTCTCAGAAAGGCAAGCGAAGATAAGACTCCCGTTCTTGGCAAGTTCGTCAAGACAATCAAGGGTGGTTATGAAGTTGACCTCGGTGCTGATTATAAGGGATTCTGCCCGCTCTCGAAGGCAGATGTCGTAAGAGTTGAAAATCCTGATGAACTCATCGGAAAGACCGATTTCTTCATCATCGACAAGTTCCACACAGGAACAAAACTCAAGAGTGTCGTTTCAAGAAGAGAGTATCTTGAAAGAAAGATCCAGGAGAACAGACAGCAGTTCTTCGAGACAGCTCATGTCGGCGACGTTGTACAGGGTGTTGTAAAGTCGTTCACATCATTCGGTGCATTCATCGACCTCGGCGGCTTCGACGGCCTTCTCCATATCAACGACATGTCATGGGGACACGTCACAAGACCTAAGGATTTCGTCAAGAAGGGACAGGTTGTACAGCTCAAGCTCATCAACATCGATCCCGAGACACAGAAGATCAATCTCTCTCTCAAGGCAATGGAACCCGATCCATGGTCAACATTCGACCAGAAGTATCAGATTGGTGACGTCATCAAGAAGCCTGTTACAAAGATTGCCAACTTCGGTATCTTCATTGAAATCGAACCCGGCATCGAAGGTCTTGCACACGTATCTGAACTCAGCTGGACAAAGAAGATCACAAACCCGAAGGATTTCGTCAATATCGGCGACGTTGTTGAAGCAAAGATCCTCGGATGGGACCTCGACCACAAGAGAGTATCACTCGGCCTCAAGCAGCTTAACGAGAATCCGTGGGATACAATCACAGAGCGTTTCCCTGTCGGAAAGACTTTGACAGCTCCGGTTGTAAAGGTTACAAACAGCGGTGCTTTCATCAATCTTGAAGAGGGTATCGACGGCTTCCTGCACATTGATGATGTATCATGGACAAAGAAGATCAAGAGCATGGATCAGTTCTGCAAGGAAGGCGATGTAATCGAAGTATGTGTTTCAAAGGTTGAACCCGAGAACAAGAGAATCAAACTCTCTGTCAAGCAGCTCAGCGGCAACCCGTGGAATACACTTGCCAAGGAATATCAGAAGTTCTCAACTATCACTGGGACAGTCTCATCCGTCACGGACTTCGGCGTATTCGTCAAGGTTCTCGGCGATATCGAGGGACTTATCCAGAAGTATCAGCTTGTCGGACCTGATGAGGAGTATAAGGATTCTGTTCTCGAGAGCTATAAGGACAAGATCGGTGAGCCTATCACTGCAATGATTATCGAAATCAATCCTAAGGCAGAAAAGCTTTCACTTTCCATCAAGGAGATGATCAAGCGTTCCCAGGAGTCCGAGATGGCTAAGTACATGGCTTCATCCCAGGAAGATGACGATACTTATAATCCTTTTGCAGAGATGCTCAAGAAATAAGACAAAATCAATGTATGAAAGGCGGAGTTATATTACTCCGCTTTCTCAAAGGAAATGATAATGGCAAAGAAAAATGAAAAACTCTCTCCTAACGAAGTTCTCGTTAACAAGACAGAGGGTTGGATTTCAACTCATAGAAATGTAATCTTGATTTCTTGTATTGCAGTTGTTGCTGTTGTATTAATCGCATTGATTATTACTCTTGTTTCAAGTAAAGGTTCAAGTAAGGTCGATTCTGCTTTGTATACTCTTACATCGGATTACGACAATTTCGTCGTACTTGATGCCGATGACGAGAATTACCAGGCGTCACTCGACAAAGTCGTAAGTGAGGCTAATGCTCTTGTCGAGAAACCCGGCGTTAAGAAATACCAGGGTGCCAAGGCCGGGCTCATTCTTGCCGAGATCGCATTCAACGACGGCAACTATGAGGAAGCTTCCAAGCTTTATAAGGAAGTATATGAAGCACAGAAGAACACGTACCTCGGGCAGGTTGCACTCATAAGCGAAGCAGCAAGCGTAGAAGCTTCAGGCGATAAGAGCGGTGCTTTAGATCTCTACAACAAGGTATTCGACGAATACGGCGTTGATTCTATTTATGCATCCCGTGCACTTTTTAATGCAGCAAGACTTACCGAAGAGAGCGACAAGGAACTTGCCATCTCGATTTACGAGCAGCTTATAGGTGCTTTTGAAGAGGGAGGCAGCGAGTATGCCAAACTTGCAAAGACCAGAATTTCTCAATTAAAGGTCAACAACTGATAATATCTTATGACAAGATAGAGAGGGTAGTGGAGATATGAAAAGAACAGGTGTTTGTTTCATTCTTTTTGCTGCCCTTTTTTTGTTGACTACCTGCGGTATTCCAATTATTTATGTTCCATCGTCATCCGATGTTAAAATTACTACCGTTGATGAAGAAAACGGGACATTTACTGTCAATATCTCGGACATAACGAAGAACGAACTCACATCAACGAGCCCTCTACTGTACTTCTTCTATACCATTTCTGATCAATCGAGTGACCAGGACAGCGGCTTCTCGTCCGCGATATCGAAATACAACTCCGATTATGCGTCAGAAACTGACGGACAGCCTATCCCATCCGAGTTCACAAGCGATCAGCCGATTGTTAAATATACTTCGTCAAGCGGGAATGTTTACGGGTTATATCAATTCAGTAAATTGGTTTCCTACGATATTTCCGGCTCCTCCGAGAGGACACTCCAGTTTGAACTGGATAAGAGTACTAATCTCATTAACCTTCTTGATGAAAACGGTAATACAATTCAAAGCGGGATAACAAGATTCAACGGTAAATCCTTCTCTGTTGACGATATAAAATCAAGTCACGATGAGATAGCTGTGTCGAACCCGAGCGGCACATATTACGTAAAGGTGTATTCAGTCGTCTCGTGTCAGTTTTCTTATTACACGAACACGTATAATACAAAACTCTATCGAACAACTCCGGTATACAGCTTCTCGTTCAGCTTATAGGGAAATCAACTAAGATTGAGCATAAATGACCTCTTCGTCTGATATTTTCTCATCAGGCTGTTTAATGATTTACCTCTTCTTAGTTCTTCAAGAAACGATATATGAGAGTAGAAGAAATGCTTCAAAAAAGCATTTGTCCTCTCTCCGATCTCGTCCCCGGGATATATTCTGTCCATATCGATGGTAGATGGCAGCCTTGATATATTGACAACAGAGAGGTTCTTCACATATTCCATTGTCTTATGCCCTGTATTATAGAAGCCGGAAGTTCTTTCATGGAGGCTTTCACCTAACGAGCAGTCTACAAGGTTATAGTGCATCATGCTGTTCCCGCTGTCAAAGAAAGGCGCGAATGCTATGATCAAGAGTGTCGGGGTCACGCATTATCCCGAAGTTGTCAGCGTGGCGGTCTTAGTTTGAAATGAGGAAATCCGTCAGAGCCATATAATCAAGGTAATTAATTACGCTTTCTCTCGATAATCCGTTTTCGACGCATGTATTGATGAAGACATCCCTGTATGGCTCAGCCTTTGCCGGGTTGACTTCACGCTTGTATTATATCTGATATTAGCTCGTAAGGATATCGAAGAGGGAATAATATTTCTTGATGCTTTGAGAGAATGAAACCAGTAGAGTAGGGAAGCCTAATTCTTGAGTGACGTAATTGGAACAACAAGAACGTCGTCTTTGCGCTTATATGCAAATGTACCGACCCCAATTATAACCATCTTGAAAGAAGGCTTCATCATCTTATCATCGTCAATCTTGTTTTCAAGCCTTATCAAATTGCGTGCAGCTTTTTCTATATTCTCTTCACCTCCGAGTTTTATTTCGATAAATCCGTATTTCCCGTTTTTCAAATGAACAATCGCATCACACTCAAGGTTGGTATTATCGAGGTAATGATAGACATTACCGTCTATACTCTCAGCATAAACACGAAGATCTCTAATCACCATATTCTCAAAAAAAAATCCGAGTGTTCTGATATCATTTTCTAGATCGCTCGGACCGATTGCGAGAGCTGCCGCAGCAATGGACGGGTCAACGAAATATCTGGTAGGTGTACTTCTTATTATTGATTTACTTCTTAAATTTGCGTTCCAGGCTGAGATATCTTCTATAATGTAAGCATCCTTAAGGACATTAATGTAATGATATAATGTATTCATGCCGAAAAGAGTCTTTTCATAAGATGAAACAACATCTTTACTTATCTCTTCATATTTAATCTGAGTCCCGATGTTTCTTGAATATGATTTCAAAAGCCCAGACATTTTGTCTTTGTTGAATTTTTGTCCGATTGACTTTTTAAGATCAGTTTCAATAAGTCCATCCGTATATTCACGTGCAACATATAATGCCTTATCGTGGCTCAGGTTCAATATTGACGGCCAGCCTCCACGACACACAAGATATGTAATTTCGTCTAAATCAACACCGGAATTGGAGAAGATATCATCATCTAAGTTGAATAGAGCTTCCAATGACACATCTCCTGAAGAATCACCGGACTCGTAAAGTGACATCGGTCTCATCATCATTCGAGATATTCTCCCGATACCTGAATGGTGTATTTCATTCTGGTCTATAGGCGTTGCAGAACCTGTCAAAATAAATTGTCCGTTTCTTGCTCTTCTATCAACCTCAAATCTAACAGCATCCCATATCCTGGGCTCAAGTTGCCATTCATCGATCAAATGGGGTGTATCTCCAATTAAGACTGCGCTTGGTTTTAATTTAGCAAGACTCAAATAATCTTTATCCGGATCATTCAATAGTATAGAAGAAGAGGCATACTGTAATGCTGAGGTTGTCTTACCAGTCAATTTTGCACCTTCAATCAAAACAGCACCCATTATTTCAAGTTTTTCACTCAATTTCTTATCGCTGATTCTTCTTTTATATTCCATATAAAAAATTATTATATCAAAATCTAATAACGTCAACTAAATCTAAAGACTTTGCAATAAAAAATCTAAAGACTTTGCAATAAAAAATCTAAA